>NZ_JBFUCL010000022.1:0-20504 GCF_056405255.1 Agromyces sp. P1_H4
GCGCTGACCTTGGGGCGGTCTGCATCCCCGCCGGAAGCGGCGGCGAGTTGCTCGATGTCCTCGGCGGCGGTGGCGCTCCCGAGCGGGAAGGCACCGTTCGAGGGTACGGGCGGCTGGTCGTCAGTGGTATTCATCGTGGACTCCTTCGTCAGTGTTGCAGGTTGGTGGTCATGTGGGAGCTGGCGGTGAGGGTGGCTACTCCTGGTGCGCATCCCTCGGCAACCGCAGTCACCGTGATCTCGCCAGCCCCGGTCGGGCGCACGATTGCGAGTGCCCGACCGTCGAACGTGCTGTGTGCGGCGGCGGAGAACGACTCGGTGGTCACCGGATTGCCGCTGCCGAGGGCCTGGAGGGTTGCCGGTCCATCGACCGTGACGGTGACGGGGCGGTCGACGCCGTTGCGCACGATCCCGTTCTCGTCGGTGAGGGTCAGGGCGACGTAGCCGAGGTCGGTTCCGTCGGTGCGGAGGTCTTGCCGGTCGGCCCTCGCCTGCAGCACGAGGGCGGCTCCGGCGGTGGTGAGCGCGAAGCGGCCGGACTCGACGCCCTCCACGTAGGCCACTGCCGTCAGCGTGCCCGCGCGATAGGTCGTCTCGATCGTTACCCGGAAGTCCTCGACCGGTGCCCGCCCGATCGTCGCACCGTCGAGCAGCAGTTCGATCTCGTCGGCGTCGCTGTAGACATCGACGACGACGGGCTTGCCTTCGAAGCCCTCCCACGTCCAGCTCGCGATCGCGTCGCCCCACGCCCACGGCGTCGCCACGGCGATCGCACGACCGTGGTTCTCAGGCGGGTGGACGGCGATGAACGGGTCGGAGCGCAGGCCGAAGACGATCTCGCGGAAGTACGACACGGCTCGGCGATTGCCGACGATGTCGAGGTCGCCGCACCACGCCGTCAGTTCCGGGAATCCGCCCGAGAACCCGGACTGACCGGAATCGGAGTAGCGGGTGGCACCGATGCCGGTCTCACCCAGGTAGTCCCAACCGGTCCAGGTGAAATCCCCGATGACGTGACCGTTGTCCTTGACGAGTTTCCAATTGCCGACGATCGACGTGGGCCACGTCTCGGTGCCCACGATGATGCGGTCGGGGAACAGGTCGCGATCGAGCTCGTAGCGGGCCTCGGCATAGTTCATGCCCGCGACATCCAATACCGCATAGGACTCCTCGGTGCGCCGCGTCGCGGGCTCCGAGGTCTGGATGTGGCTCATCATCTGGCCGAACCCGGCCATCATGGTGTTCACGCCGCCCTCAGGCGCCGCCGCGGCGGCATCCCTTCTGGCCTGCATCTGCGGGACGATCGTGTCGATCATCGACACGAAGCCGTTGATGCCGTTGGTCACGTACCGGGTGCTGTCCAGGGCGCGCACCTTCTCGGCGAGCCGTCGGCCCCAAGTCGAACCGATCGGGCTGCCCGTCTCGGGGATCTCGTTGCCGATCGAGTAGAAGATCACGCTGGGGTGGTTGATGTCCCGGGCGACCATCGCCTCGACATCGCGCTCCCACCACTCGGGGAAGTCGAACGCGTAGTCGAAGTCGCTCTTGCTCTGGGTCCACATGTCGAAGGTCTCGTCCATGACGAGCATTCCGAGCTTGTCGCACGCCTCGAGGAGGGCGGTGCTCATCGGGTTGTGCGCACTGCGGATGGCGTTGAAGCCGGCCTCCTTGAGGCGCGCGACCTTGCGTTCCTCAGCGGCGCGCATCGAGATCGCGCCCAGCGGGCCGTTGTCCGAGTGGATGCATGCGCCGCGCAGCTTCGTGCTCACGCCGTTGATGCGTAGGCCCTTCTGCGGGTCGAGCTGGAGGGAGCGGATGCCGAATGTGGCGGAGTGCTCGTCGACGACGGTCTCTCCCTCGCTGAGTGAAAGGTGGAGCGTATAGAGGTCCGGTGCGTCGACACTCCAGAGCGCCGGGTCGGCGACGTACGCTCGCAGGCGTGCGGTGCCTCGCGTGCCGGGGAGGAGCGTGATCGGCGAGCGAGCGGTCGCGATGGATGCGCCATCCGGGCCGGCTATGTCAGCGGTCAGTTCCAGCGCCGAGGTCAGGGCGCTCGAATTCGCGACTTCGACTGCGATCTCCACGATCGCACGGTCGGATTCGATGTCGGGGGTCGTCACGATCACGCCGTCGGTCGCGATGTGCATGGGGTTCTTCACGACGAGGTGCACGTCGCGGTCGATGCCCGCTCCGGTGTACCACCGGCTGTCGAGGTGGGTGCGGCACTCGACACGGATCTCGTTATCGGCCCCGAATCGGAGGTAAGGGTCGATCTGCACGAAGAACCGTGAGTACCCGAATGCCCGCTGGCCGGCGAGATTGCCGTTGACGAAGACTGCGGCGTCGCGATAGACGCCGTCGAACTCGAGCAGGACCTGGTTCCCGCGCAGCTCGGCGCTCGCATGGAAGGTCTTGCGGTACTCGAACGCACCGCCCGGGAAGTAACCGCTGGTCTCTCCGCGCGGAACCTCCGCCCGCCGTTCTGCGCCGATCAGCGCATCGTGCGGGAGCGTCACCTCCGTCCAGTCCGAGGTCGACGAACCGCCGAGCTCCATGAATGCCGTGACCTTGGGCCGGAAGCTCCAGCCGGTGGTAAAGATCTCGCGAGTCATGCGGTGGGCTCCAGTACGTCATTGTGCGGATGTCGGCGTCGTTGGTATCGCGCGTTACCAGAGCAGGAAACCACATTTAGTAACGCGCGTCAACTCCCCGCTATATGCTGAGGTCGTGATTGCGACCAGTGAGGATGTGGCCAGGCGGGCGGGAGTGTCGCGCGCTACCGTCAGCCAGATCTTGAATGGTCGCGGCCAGCGGTTCGCCACGGAGACCCGCGAGCGCGTCACTCAAGCCGCAGCGGAGCTCGGATACCAGCCATCGGCTGCCGGACGCACGCTCGCGAAGGGATCCAGCGACATCGTGATCGCGGTCATCCCGTACACCACGTTCGGCGGCAACCTGCAGGACATCTTCCAAACGGCGACCGAAGAACTGGCGTCGCGCGGACTGACCCTGCTGCTGCACCTCGCGACGGAGAGCACTGCTCCCCTGGATCGCGTGGTCACAGGCATGAAGCCGCGTGCGGTGATCTCGCTCACCCCCTTCTCCCAAGCGGAACTCGACCTTCTGAAGAGTCGCGGCGTCAAGGCGTTCGACCCGGGGTCGTCATCGAAAGGTCGAATCGATCCCAACGTGGAGATCGGTGCTCTGCAGGCTCGCTACCTCGCTGACCGCGGCTTCACCCGACTCGTGTTCGCCCATCTGAAGGATGCTCGGCTGGACCCATTCGGCGAGGGGCGAGAAGAGGGCGTGCGGAGGGTGTGCGCAGAACGCGGATTGCCCGATCCGGTGATCATTCGCCTGGGCATCGATCCCCACGCCGCCCTCGAGGCGATCGACTCCCTCGAACTCCCTGGCGCAGGCGTCGTCTGCTACAACGATGACGTCGCGACCGCGCTGCTGTCAGCGGCCACCATCCGCGGATGGGACGTACCCGCTGAAGTCGGGTTCATCGGGATGGACCATACGCCGCTTTCTGCGGTCACCATCCCGCCGCTGTCCACCGTCGGCTACGACCAGCGCGCGGCGGCGTACAACCTCATCACCGCAGCCCTCCAAGGCCTCGGCGAGTCGATCGACGACCGAGAACTCATGGACGTGAAGTTCGCGCTGGTGCCGCGAGGAACGGCCTGATCGGCGCTCGACCCGCCCCTGCGAGCAACCGCCGTTCGCATGACGCGCCGCAGCGCGGTCCGGAAGACAGAAGAACCCCGGTGAGAATCGCTTCTCACCGAGGTTCTTCGCTTCTGGTCGGGCTGACAGGATTTGAACCTGCGACCCCTTGACCCCCAGTCAAGTGCGCTACCAAGCTGCGCCACAGCCCGATGCCGACCGCATTCGCGGAAGACAACTTGACCATCATAGCGGCATCCGAAGGGGTGCTCGTGCACACGGGGCGAGTCCACGCCGCTCACGGCCGCGGGATTCGCACGGCGGATGCATGGCGCGGACATAGCCCACGCAGAGGTGCCAGGCCTAGCTTCGTGGGGACCGATCACGGTCGCACATCGACACGAGCAGCGAGCGGATGCCGCGAGCCGCCGCCGAACGAGGAGGACCCTTGCCCACCACGAACCGCCGCCCCGCGCTCAACCTTCCGCTCCTCGGCCTCTGGGTCGCCGCCGTCGTCGTCGGGGGTGCGGGAACCTGGATGGTCCTGAGCGGCAACGCCGGACAGGCCGACTTCTACAACCAGGGCGGCTCGGACCCCGCCGAGTTGCTCGGCCTGCAGTCGAGGGCCACGATCGGCGGGTTGCTCATCGCCGCGGGCGTCCTGGGTCTCCTCCTCGCGCTCGCGACCCACGCGCGCACTCGAGCGGCGGCACTGACGGCGAACCAGTCGTCCGCGACACCGGCGGACGCGACATCCGACGTGCTCGGCGACGTCGACGACCTCGACGAGGAGGACGCCGAGCGCGTCCCGACGGGCGCCGATGCCGCTGTGGTGCAGGCGCCTGGCGACCTGACCGACCAGCCCACGGCCGAGCCCGAGCGCGACGCCGAGCCCGCCCGCGCCTGACGCCCGCGGCATCCGTCGTCAGAGGTGTTTGCGCACCTCGTCCATGAACGCGCGGGGGTCGTCGACCCAGACGCGCAGCCCGGTGATCACCTGTTCGCCGCCCTTGGGCGCGAGCCCGGGAAGGCGCACGACGGTCGGACGCTCGAGCACGATCTCGATGTCGGTCTCGTCCTGCATGCGGAAGACGAGCACGCGCGCGTCCTCCGTCTCCTCGAACCGCGGTGACTTCGGCTCGTCGACGCGCGTGACGCGCGCGACCGAGGCGATGTCGTCCCAGCTCAGGTGGATATCGGTCTCGAGGCCCTGCCGCACGCGGATGCCGTCGGGGCCGACCGTGTGCGGTCGCATCAGGTACGCGCAGAGCAGGCCGAACATCCACGTGACACCCCAGATGCCAAGGACGAGGAACGCGACGCGCACCGCGGGCCAGCGGTGCACGATGAGATCGATGATCGGGATCTCGACGGCCGAGAGCACGATGAAGATCATGAGCACCGTGAACACGGGCTTGTGGTAGCCGAAGCCGGCGGCGCCCTGCGGAACGGCTCGGCGGCGGGCGATGAACCGGCCGATGTTCGCGTAGATCTTGAGCTCGACGAGCACGGCGCGCTTGAGGAGGCTGCCGATGCGCTGCCACACGGATGCCGCGGGGCGGCCGGTCGTCACGACGGTCATGCCTCGGCCTCCGCCCGGTCGCCCTGACGGGCCTCTTCGGCGGCCACGAGGTCGCGCAGCCGATCCGCGATCGCGTCGATGCCGCGCTCGAGGGCCGGTCGGTCGGCGGGTGCGACCGCGCCCAGGAGGTCGGCCGTGAGGTCGGCGTGCTCGCGCTGCATCTCATGCATGAACTGCTCGGCGGATGCCGCGAGCGACACGATGATCGCCCGGCGATCGGTCGGGTGGGGCGACCTGGTCACGTACCCGCCCGCCTCGAGCGCGTCGACGAGTCCGGTGATGTTGCGGGGGCTCACCTCGAGCCTGGCCGCGAGCGCGTGCTGGGTCGACGGACCCGAGTGCGCGAGGTCCCAGAGCACCCGGGTGCGCGCGGGCGTGAGCGGGGTTCCGCTGAATGCGCGCGCCATGTCCTTCTGGAACAGCTCGCCGATCTCGAGCAGTCGGTCGAGCACGGTGATCGCGGTGGCCATATCGTGATGTTACTACATCATTACCTATCTTCACGAACTGGCGCGTCGAGGGCGATTCCGGATGTCGCCGCTCCCGGATACCGTTGGCACCATGAACTCCCGCGTCACCGTCGACACCCCGAGTACTGCGCTGCGCATCATCCCGGCGCAGGATGCGCCGTTCGCCGACGTCGAGGCCGTGTTCGGCACCAAGGGCGATCCGGCCCACTGCTGGTGCCAGTGGTACAAGATCCCCGGCAGCGACTGGCGAGGCGTCGGCGACGAGGCGCTGCACGATCGATTGGCCGCCCAGCTGGCCACCCCCGACGCCGGGCCGGGACTGCTGGCCTATGACGGCGACACCCCGGTGGGCTGGTGCGCGGTCGAGCCGAGGGTCGACCTCATCCGCCTGCAGCGGAGTCGCATCATCGCCGACGGCACCCGGCATCCCGACTTCGGAGACCCCGAGGTCTGGGCGGTGACCTGCTTCGTGGTGCCGCGAGCCCATCGGCGCAAGGGCGTCGCCGGCGCCCTGACCGCGGCGGCGGTGAGCTACGCCCGCGAGCACGGGGCGCGCATCCTCGAGGGCTACGCCGTCGATCCGGCCGCTCGCGGCAAGACTCCGGCAGCCGACCTGTTCCACGGCACGGTCACCATGTTCGAGGGCGCGGGGTTCGAGGAGGTCGCGCGACCCACCGCCGATCGCGCGATCATGCAGCTTCGACTCGACGACGCGGCCTGAGCGCGCCGCCGATCACTCCTCGACCAGGTCGCGGAGCCGCTCCACGACCTCGGGCAGCCTGCGCAGGTGGTCGGCCGCGCGCGCCTCCGCCGCCGCGGCCAGCTGCTCGAACAGGAGCGATGCGCCGCCCTCGTGCGCCACGTGCGCCCCCGTGCGCCGGGCGTGCTCGGCGAACAGCACCTCATCGCGGTGGTCCCCCAGCACGTCATGCAGGTCGTCGCCGACCTCCGCGAGCGCCCGCACGTGGGTCCCGAACAGCGCCACCGGGTCGTCGGTGAGCGCCTCGGCGGCGTAGCGCAGCCGGCGTCCGGCCTTGCGCACCTCGTGCAGGGCGTCATCATCTCCCCCGTCGTGCACCCGGTCGGCGCGACGGAGGGCACGACGGGCCTCGTCGTCGATKAGGCGGCGCAGCACGTCGAGTGCGAGGTCGGCCGCCGGCGGCGCCAGCGGAGGTGCCGCGAGGAAGGTTGAGAGCTCGGCCCGGCGAGCGCCGGCCCGAGGCAGCGCCTGGCGGTCGACGAAGCGTGCGTGCGCCAACGCGTACCCGGCGCGCTCGGCGTCGAGCAGGCGGGCGCGGGCCACGTCGCGTTGGGCCGCATCGACGGCGTCGCCCTCGACCGCGGCCTCCTCGAGCGCGCGCTCGGCGACCTGCACGCGCACTTCGATATCCCGGACGACCCCGAGCTCGGCACCCAGCTCGCTGTAGCGGCGGCGGAGTGAGACGACMGGTGCGGCGTCGAACACCGGCGTGAACGCCGCGAGCACGCTGCGCACCCTGCGCACGTGCGTGCGGAGTTGGTGCACGCCGTCGGGCTCGTCGGCGAGGGCGGCGGACTCGAGCTGCGGCATCCGACCACCGATGGCGCGCAGCGCCGTCGTCACGGCCGTGCCGGCATCGAGGTCTGCGTCGTACCCCATGACGCAATGCTAACCACGAGGCGCGCGGCCGCGGTGAACGGCCGCGCCGCGGGTCAGCTACGGGCCGTGCAGATGACGAGCGGGATCTCCCGGGTCGTCCGTCGCTGGTACTCCGCGTACCCGGCGTATGCGGCGACGATGCGCGGCCAGAGCTCCGCCCGCTCCCCGGACGTCGCGGTCCGGGCCACCATGGCCGTCCTGGCTCCGAGCCGCGTCACCTCCACCTCGGGACGCGCCACGAGATTGAGGTACCAGCCGGGCTGACGGTCATCGCCGCCGCGCGAGGCGACGAGCACGAGCCGCTCCGGCTCGTCGACGGGCGCCGAGAGCACGACGGTGCGGGGCGCGCCGCTCCGACGGCCGATCGTGTGCAGCTCCACGATCGGCATGCCGGCGATGCGGGCAGCCACACGCCACCCGAACACCGCCAGCACGCCGCGATGGAACGCCGAGAGCAGGCGGAAGCCGAGATCGGCGGCCCGGCCGCGACGGGCCATGTCGCCCGACCCCGTCTAGCGCTGCCGCTTCTCGCGGACGCGCATGTTGATCACGATGGGCGAGCCCTCGAAGCCGTAGATCTCGCGGAGGCGACGCTGGATGAACCGGCGATAGCCGGGGTCGAGGAATCCGGTCGTGAACAGGACGAATGTCGGCGGACGGCTTGCGGCCTGGGTGCCGAACAGGATGCGGGGCTGCTTGCCGCCGCGCACCGGGTGGGGGTGCTCCTGCGTGAGCTCGGTCAGGAACGCGTTGAACTTGCCGGTGGCGATGCGCGTGTCCCACGACTCGAGCGCGACCTCGAGGGCGGGCACGAGCTTCTCGAGGTGGCGGCCCGTCCTCGCGGAGATGTTCACCCGCGGCGCCCAGGCGACATGGTGCAGGTCCTGCTCGATCTCGCGCTCGAGGTAGCGGCGGCGGTCGTCGTCGAGGAGGTCCCACTTGTTGTAGGCGAGCACCAGTGCGCGCCCCGACTCGAGCACCAGGTCGATGATGCGCACGTCCTGCTCGGAGATCGGCTGCGAGACGTCGAGCAGCACGACCGCGACCTCGGCCTTCTCGAGCGCGGCCTGCGTGCGCAGGGACGCGTAGAAGTCGGCGCCCTGCTGCAGGTGCACGCGACGGCGGATGCCCGCGGTGTCGACGAAGCGCCAGATCTTGCCGCCCAGCTCGATCTGCTCGTCGACCGGATCGCGGGTGGTGCCGGCGAGCTCGTTCACGACGACCCGCTCCTCGCCGGCGGCCTTGTTCAGCAGGCTCGACTTGCCGACGTTCGGGCGCCCGAGGATCGCGACTCGGCGGGGGCCGCCGAACTCGTCCTTGGCGACGGCGGAGACCTGCGGGAGGACCTTGAAGACCTCTTCGAGCATGTCGGCGACACCGCGGCCGTGCAGTGCGGACACGGGGTGGGGCTCGCCCAGTCCGAGGTTCCACAGTGCGGCGGCCTCGGGCTCCTGGCGGGCGTCGTCGACCTTGTTCGCCACGAGGAACACCGGCTTCTTCGTCTTGCGCAGGAGGCGCACGACGTGCTCGTCGGTCGACGTGGCACCCACCGTCGCGTCGACGATGAACAGCACGACGTCGGAGAGGTCGATCGCGACCTCGGCCTGCGCCGCGACGGAGGCGTCGATGCCCTTCGCGTCGGGCTCCCAGCCGCCGGTGTCGACGAGCGTGAAGCGGCGGTCGAGGTACTCGCCCTTGTAGGAGACGCGGTCGCGCGTGACGCCGGGGGTGTCCTCCACCACGGCTTCGCGTCGGCCGAGGATGCGGTTGACGAGCGCGGACTTGCCGACGTTCGGTCGTCCGACGATGGCGATGACCGGCAGCGCGGGAAGGTAGCGGATGCCCTCCTCGCCCTCCTCCGAGATCTCGAGGACCTCGAGGTCGTCCTCGTCGAGCTCGTAGTCGGAGAGGCCGGACCGGAGGGCCGCCGCACGCTGCTCGGCGAGGTCGTCATCGACGTCGGCGAGCCGCTCGGCGAGGTCGTCGGCGGCGACGGACTCGTCGTCGTACTCGTCTCGCTGGTCGGTCATGGTCTCTCCTCTGGGTCTGCTGCGCTCACTGCGGCACGTCGCGGTGCTCCTGCACCGCCTCGGGCCGTGCAGCCCGGATGACGCCGATGACCGCATCGACGGTCTGCTCGAAGTCGAGCGCCGTCGAGTCCACGGTCGTGACGCCCTCGGCGGCGGTCATGAAGTCCACGACCTTGGAGTCCGCCTCGTCGCGCCGGTGGAGCTGTTCACCCGCAGCGAGCGCCTGGTCGCCGACGAGCTCCGCGGAGCGCCTCGCTATTCTAACGTCTTCCGCCGCGGTCAACAGGATCCGCACGGGGGCATCCGGCGCGACGACCGTCGTGATGTCGCGCCCCTCGACGACGATGCCCGGCCGAGGCTCGGCGACCATGATGGCCCGGAACAGCTCGATGAGGTGCGCGCGCACCTCGGGCACCCGCGCGACGCGGCTCACGACCGCCGAGATCGCGGGGTCACGGATGGCGTTCGTCACGTCGATGTCGCCGACGTGCACCGCGTAGCCCGCCGGGTCGGTGCCGATGCGGTAGGCGAAGCTCGGCAGGCATGAGACGACGGATGCCGCGTCGCCGGTGTCGACCCCGGATGCCTCGGCATGCCAGGCCAGCGCCCGGTACGCGGCCCCGGTGTCGAGGAAGCCGAAGCCGAGCCGGCTCGCGACCTCCTTGGAGACGCTCGACTTGCCGCTGCCGGCAGGGCCGTCGACGGCGACGACGACGGGAACGATGGGCGGGTGTGGCACGGTCATCCTGCGATCCGCCAGCCGCGTGCGGCCAGCTCGGTGGTGAGGCGGTCTGCGGCTTCGGGGAGCACCGCGATCTCGGCGAGTCCGACCTGTCGGCCGGGCGAGTGCTCGAGCCGGAGGTCTTCGAGGTTCACGCCGATCTCGCCGACCTCAGCGAGGAGGCGCGCGAGTTCACCCGGCCGGTCGTCGACCATGACGATGACCGTGGTGAAGCGCTTGTCGGTGCCGTGCTTGCCGGGGAGGCGTTCGACGCCGGTGTTGCCGCCCGTGAGTTCTTCGGCCACCCGACGCCGGGCGCCGGGCGCTGCAGGGTCGGCGAGTGCGTCGATGAACCGGTCGAGGTCGTCGCGGTAGGCGACCAGCACGTCGCGCACCGGTGCGGCATTGGCGCCGAGGATCTGCACCCAGAGGTCGGGGTCGCTCGCGGCGATGCGGGTGACGTCGCGGACGCCCTGGCCGGCGAGGCCGAGGGCGGCATTCGGCGCGTCGATGAACCGCCGCGCCATGATGCTCGAGATCACCTGGGGCACGTGGGAGATGAGGGCGACGCCGCGGTCGTGCTGCTCGGGAGTCATCTCGACGAGCGTCGCGCCGAGGTCGAGGATCAGGTCGTCGATCGCGCTCGCGCGCCGGTAGCTGATCTCGTCGTGCGCGGCGACCACCCAGGGCCGTCCGGCGAAGAGGTCGGCTCGGGCGGCGAGCGGTCCGCCGCGCTCCCGGCCGGCCAGCGGATGCGAGCCGATGTAGCGTGACACGTCGGCGCCACGGGCCACGAGGTCGCCGAGGATGCCCCCCTTGACGCTGGCCACATCGGTGACGATCGCGTCGGGGAACGCGCCGAGCTCCGCGGCCACGACGGCGGCGGTGACGTCGGGCGGCACGGCCACCACGACGAGTTGCGGTGCGTCGTCAGGCCCGGCCGGCCGGCCGGCGCCGAGGTCGACCGCGATGGCCACATGCGTCGGCGAGGCGTCGGCGAGGATCACGTCGAGCCCGCGGCTGCGCAGGCCCAGGCCGACGCTCGTGCCGAGCAGCCCAGCACCCACGACCCGCACCGGGCCGATGAGGCGTGATTCGGTCACGAGTCCCCTTCGTTCGATGCGGTGCCGGCATCCCGGGCGGCATCCGCGGCGCGGGAGATCGTGAGCAATTGGCCGAGTTCCACCTTAGTCAACTCGCGCATGGCGCCCGAGCGGAGCGTACCCAGGTTCAGCGGGCCGAAGCTGCGCCGCACGAGCTCGACCACCGGGTGACCCACCGCGTCGAGCATGCGCCGGACGATGCGGTTGCGTCCCGAGTGCAGGGTGAGCTCGACCATCGAGTGGCGGTCATCGCCCTGCTGCTGGATGATCTTGGCCCGGTCTGCCTTGATCATGCCGTCCTCGAGCTCGACGCCGTGCTTGAGCTGCTGCACCACCTGCGGCGTGACGCGGCCGCGCACCTTCGCGATGTAGGTCTTCTCGACGCCGAACGACGGGTGGGCGAGCACGTGCGCGAGATCCCCGTCGTTCGTCAGCAGGAGCAGGCCGCTCGTCTCCGCGTCGAGGCGGCCCACGTTGAACACGCGCTCCTCGAGCCCCTCGGTGAACCGGGTGAGGTCGGGGCGCCCCTGCTCGTCGCGCATCGAGGAGACCACCCCGCGCGGCTTGTTGAGCATGTAATACCGCTTCGCCGGGTCGAGCTGCACCGCGACACCGTCGACCGCGACGAGGTCGGTCGCCGGGTCGATGCGGCGGCCGAGCTCGGTCACGACACGCCCGTTCACCTCGACGCGGCCCTCGACGATGAGCTGCTCCGAGACCCGCCGGCTCGCGACTCCGGCGGCGGCCAGCACCTTCTGCAGGCGCACGCCCTCGGCGAGGCCGGCRCCTTGGTCGTCCTGGTCAGTCACGATCGAATCCCTCCTGGCCGTCGTCGAGCAACGGCGAGATGTGCGGCAGCTCGTCGAGCGAGTTGATGCCGAGGTTGGTGAGGAGCGCATCGGTCGTCCCGTAGAGGATGGCGCCCGTCTCGGCATCCGTCGCGACCTCGGTGATGAGGCCGCGGCCGAGGAGCGTGCGCACGACCGAGTCGACGTTGACCGCGCGGATCGAGGCGATGGACGAGCGTGAGATCGGCTGCTTGTACGCGATCACCGACAGGGTCTCGAGGGCGGCCTGCGACAGGCGCGTCGACGACTGGGTGATCACGAAGTCGGCCACGAGCGCGTCGTAGTCGGCACGCACGTAGAACCGCCATCCGCCGCCGACCTCGCGGAGCTCGAAGCCACGACGGATGCCGCGCCCGGCCGATCGCTCGTCGGCGACGTCGGTGCGGGGCTCCCCCGACGGCGCGCCGCCGTCGTAGTCGGCCAGCAGGCGTGCGATCGACGCGCGCACCTCGGCCACGGGCCGCGCGACCGCGGCGGCCAGCGTCACGATCGACAGCGGCTCGTCGGCGATGAAGAGGATCGCCTCGAGCGCGCGGTCGAGGTCGAGATGCGGCTGTCCGGGCACGTCGAGCGGCGTGACGATCGAGAGCTCGGGTCCCTGGCGGTCGTCGGCCTGCGCTTCGGCGTCGGCCGCGGCGTCCGCCTCGGTCGCGTCATCCGCGTCGGCCGCGGCATCCGTCACGGTCGCGGCATCCGTCACGGTCGCGGCATCCATCACGATCGCGGCATCCGGGTCATTCGTCATAGTCGGCTCCAAGGCTGTCGAGATTCTCGTCGTCCCACGACTCGGCCGCCCACCGCAGCGTGAGCTCGCCGAGCGGCTCCACCTGGTCGAAGCCGATCGCGGCGTGGCGGTACAGCTCGAGCACGGCGAGGAAGCGGGCGACCACGACGCCCGGTTGGGCGATGCCGGCGATGAGCTCACGGAAGGTCACGGGCTCGCCGCGGCGCAGCATCGCGACGACGTGCGCGGCCTGCTCGCGGATCGACACGAGCGGGGCGTGCAGGTGGTCGAGGCCCACCGCGGGGATCGCACGGGGCGTGAGCGCCAGGGTGGCGAGCGCCGCGAAGTCCTCGGCGCTCAGGGTCCAGCGCAGCTCGGGCTCGCGCTGCCGGAAGCGGTCCTCGAGGCGCACCACGCGCGCGTGACGCCGGGACTCGGCCTCGAGGTGTGAGGCGAACCAGCGCGACGCCTCCTTGAAGGCGCGGTACTGCAGCAGGCGGGCGAAGAGCAGGTCGCGCGCCTCGAGCAGCGCCACGTCCTCGGCRTCGACGAGCTCGCCCTGCGGCAGGAGTCCGGCGACCTTCAGGTCGAGCAGCGTCGCCGCCACCACGAGGAACTCCGACGCCCGGTCGAGCTCCTCCTCGGAGTCGACGCCGCGCAGGTACGAGATGAACTCGTCGGTCACCGCCGAGAGCGACACCTCGGTGATGTCGAGCTCGTGCTTCGCGATCAACGAGAGCAGCAGGTCGAACGGGCCCTCGAAGTTCGTGAGCGCCACGCGGAACCCGGCATCGGATGCCTCGGACGGCACGCCGGCGTCAGGACCCGCTGCGCCGTCGGCGCCCGCTCCAGGGACCGGCAGGGCCTCAGGCGACCGCGCCACGGAAGACCAGCTCCCTCGCGAGCTGCCGGTACGACTTCGACGCCTGGTGCTCGGGGGCGAACTCGGTGATCGGCGTCGCGGCGACCGTCGCGTCGGGGAACTTCACCGTGCGGGTGATGACCGTCTCGAGCACCTTCTCGCCGAACGCGTCGACCACGCGCTCGAGCACCTCGCGCGAGTGCAGCGTACGCGCGTCGTACATGGTGGCGAGGATGCCGTCGAGCTCGATCGCGGGATTCAGTCGGTCGCGCACCTTGTCGATCGTCTCGATGAGCAGCGCGACGCCCCGCAGCGCGAAGTACTCGCACTCGAGCGGGATGACGACCCCGTGGCTCGCGGTGAGCGCGTTCACGGTGAGCAGGCCCAGCGACGGCTGGCAGTCGATGAGGATGACGTCGTAGTCGGATGCCACGCGCCGCAGCACGCTCGCGAGGATCTGCTCGCGGGCGACCTCGGTGACGAGGTGCACCTCGGCGGCCGACAGGTCGATGTTCGCGGGGATCACGTCGAGGTTCTCGAGCATGGTGTGCTGGATCGCGTCGGCCGGCTCGACGCTCCGCGAGAGCAGCAGGTCGTAGATCGTCGGCACGTCGTGCGTCTGCACGCCGAGGCCCGCCGAGAGGGCGCCCTGCGGGTCGAAGTCGACCGCGAGCACTCGGCGTCCGTACTCGGCGAGCGTCGCGCCGAGGTTGATGGTCGTCGTCGTCTTGCCGACGCCGCCCTTCTGGTTGCAGAGCGCGATGATGCGTGCGGGGCCGTGCGAACGCAGCGGCTTGGGCACGGGGAAGTCGCGCAGGGGGCGACCGGTGGGACCGACCTCGGGCTCCAGCGAAGCGATGCCGTCCGCCGGGTCCTGCGTCTGGTGCGTCACGTGGTCTCTCTCCTGGGTCCTTCTCGCCTGCGGCCGTGCGGGCGTCTGGTCGATTCTAGCGAGCACGGGGGTGGGCGGCCGTGTACATCTCCCGGAGTGTATCGGCTGTGACGAGCGTGTAGATCTGGGTCGTCGCGACCGAGGAGTGGCCGAGCAGCTCCTGCACCACCCGCACGTCGGCGCCGCCTTCGAGCAGGTGCGTCGCGAAGGAGTGCCGCAGGGTGTGCGGTGAGACGGATGCCGCGATGCCGGCTCGTTCGGCCGCCCGGTGGATCACGTCCCACGCCGCCTGTCGCGACATCCGTCGACCGCGGAGGCCCAGGAGCAGCGCCGGCGTCGCAGTGCCGCGGGCGGACAGCGCCGGCCGCGCGCGCACCAGGTAGGCGTCGACCGCCCGCCGCGCGTACGAGCCRAGCGGCACGATGCGCTGCTTGCCGCCCTTGCCGAGCAGCCGCACCACGTCGCCGTCGACGAGGTCGTCGACGTTGAGCGAGACCGCCTCCGACACCCGGGCACCCGTCGCGTAGAGCAGTTCGAGCAGTGCGGTGTCGCGGAGCTCGTGCAGCTCCYCACCGCCGACCGCGGCGAGGAGCTTCTCGACGTCCTCGACGGGGATGGCCTTCGGCAGCCGCATGGGCAGCTTCGGCGGGCGCAGCTCGCGCGACACGTCGTCGGCGATCACGCCCTCGTCGGCGAGGAAGCGGTGGAGGCCGCGCACAGCCGAGAGCACCCGCGCGATCGACGAGGTCGCGAGCGGCGGCTGTCGCTCCGCGCCGAGGAAGCGCACGAAGTCGGCCAGGTCCTGTTCGCGCACCATGCCCGGCCTCTCGAGCCCGCGGGACGCCAGCCAGTCGGCGTAGATGGCGAGGTCGCGACGATACGACACCACGGTGTTGCGGGACGCGCCGCGTTCGACCGTGAGGTGACGGAGGTACCCATCGGCCCACGCGGCATCCGTCATCGCGGCGCCGGTTCGCCTCGCGGAGTCGAACGCGTCGGCCACGCGGCATCCGCCTCGCCGAGGGTGGCCCACCCGCGTGCGCGCGATGCGTGCGCCGCGAGCACCCCGATCGTGAGCGACGGGTTGCCCACGCGGCGGGCGAGCACGGCGTCGACGCACTCGTCGAGCGGCACCCACCTCGTCTCCATGTCGGCCTCCTCGTCCTCGCGGTCGAAGGCCTCGGACGCGTCGCCCAGCCCGCGGGCGAGGTAGATGCGGATCGCCTCGTCGCTGCCGCCGGGCGAGGTGAAGAAGTCGGCGAGCACCGCCCAGTCGGATGCCACGAGGTCGCCCTCCTCGGCGAGCTCGCGCTGCGCGGCCCCGAGCGGGTCCTCACCGGTGACATCGAGAAGTCCGGCGGGGATCTCCCACTCCCGCGTGCGCACCGGATGCCGGTACTGCCGGATCAGGAACACGCGATCGGCGTCATCGAGCGCGAGCACGGCGACGGCTCCGGGGTGGTCGACGTACTCGCGCACGATCGGCTTCCCGCCGTACACGACGGTGTCGCGGCGGAGGTCCCAGACACGCCCGCCGAACACCTGCTCGCTCTCGCGCACGGGCAGGTCGGCGGGTTCGTCGTGGAGCGCTTCAGCCATTCGCGACGTCGAAGAGCAGGCTCGCCTGCTGGCGCTCGAGGGCCGCCGCGACGAGGCCGCGGAAGAGGGGGTGCGCGTCGTTCGGGCGGCTGCGCAGCTCGGGATGCGCCTGCGTGCCGACGTAGAACGGGTGCACGTCCCGGGGAAGCTCGACGAACTCGACGAGGTGACGATCGGGCGACATGCCCGAGAACACGAGGCCGGCGTCGGCGATGCGATCGCGGTAGCCGTTGTTGACCTCGTAGCGGTGCCGGTGGCGCTCGCTGACCTCGGTCGAGCCGTACAGCTCGGCGGCGATCGAACCGTCGGCGAGCTTCGCCGGGTAGAGGCCCAGGCGCATCGTGCCGCCGAGGTCGCCGCCCGCGATAATCTCGACCTGCTCCTCCATGGTCGCGATGACCGGGAACCGGGTGTCGGGATCGAACTCGCTCGACGAGGCGCCGTCGAGGCCCACCACGTTGCGGGAGTACTCGATGACCATGCACTGCAGCCCGAGGCACAGCCCGAGCACCGGGATGCCGTTCTCGCGGGCGAAGTGGAGCGCGCCGAGCTTGCCCTCGATGCCGCGCACGCCGAACCCGCCGGGCACGCAGATGCCGTCGAGCCCGGCGAGGTGCTTCTGCGCGCCCTCGGGCGTGCGGCACTCGTCGGACGGGATCCACTCGATGTGGACCTTCGTGTCGTTGGCGAACCCGCCTGCGCGGAGCGCCTCCGTCACCGAGAGGTAGGCGTCGGGCAGGTCGATGTACTTGCCCACCAGTCCGATGGTGACCTCGTGCTTGGGGTCGTGCACCACGTCGAGCAGCTCGCGCCAGCCCGACCAGTCGACGTCGGCGGCCTTGCCGTCGAGGCCGAGCGACTCGATGATGTAGGCGTCGAGGCCCTGGTCGTGCAGCATCGTGGGGATGTCGTAGATGGACGGCACGTCGACCGCGTTCACGACGGCCGCCTCGTCGACGTCGCACATGAGCGCGATCTTGCGCTTGTTCGACTCGGTGMCGGGGCGGTCGCTGCGCAGCACGAGCGCGTCGGGCTGGATGCCGATGGAGCGAAGGGCCGCGACGGAGTGCTGCGTGGGCTTCGTCTTCTGCTCCCCCGACGCGCCCATGAACGGCACCAGCGAGACATGCACGAAGAACACGTTCTTGCGGCCCAGCTCGTGGCGCACCTGACGCGCCGACTCGATGAACGGCTGCGACTCGATGTCGCCGACCGTGCCGCCGATCTCGGTGATGATCACGTCGGGCTTGGGCGTCTCGGAGGCCTGCAGGCGCATGCGGCGCTTGATCTCGTCGGTGATGTGCGGGATGACCTGCACGGTGTCGCCGAGGTACTCGCCGCGACGCTCCTTGGCGATCACGGTCGAGTAGATCTGCCCGGTGGTGACGTTCGCCGCCTGGCTGAGATTGATGTCGAGGAACCGTTCGTAGTGACCGATGTCGAGGTCGGTCTCCGCGCCGTCGTCGGTCACGAAGACCTCGCCGTGCTGGAACGGGTTCATGGTGCCCGGATCCACATTCAGATATGGATCGAGCTTCTGCATGACGACTCTGAGGCCCCTGGCTGTCAGGAGATTGCCGAGACTCGCCGCCGTGAGTCCCTTGCCCAACGAAGAAACGACACCACCGGTCACGAAGATGTGCTTGGTCGTGTCGTTCGAATTGTCTGTGCTCGAAAGAGCTCTGCCGCGTTCATCCACCACGGGCTTATAGCCTAACCCACGTTCCTGACCGTTCGGCTCGACATGCCGCACGCGCTCCCCCATTCCCTCGGCACCGGTCGGATGCCGCAGCTCAGGCGGCCTCGGCCGCCACCGTCACGCCGCGCGATCCGCCGCGATCTCCAACAGCTCACGTGCGTGCGCCAGGCCGCTCGCGGAGTCGCTGAGCCCCGACAGCAACCGGGCCATCTCGGCCTCGCGCTCGGCACCCTCGAGCTGTCGCACGCTCGACGAGGTGACCTGCCCGTCGGTGCCCTTCACGACGCTCAGGTGATTCGTCGCGAACGCCGCGACCTGGGCGAGGTGGGTCACGACGATGACCTGCGACTGTTCGGCGAGGCGGGCGAGTCGACGGCCGATCTCGATCGCGGCGGCGCCGCCGACACCGGCGTCGACCTCGTCGAACACGAAGGTAGGCACGGGGTCGCTCCCCGCGATCACGACCTCGATGGCCAGCATCACCCGGGAGAGCTCGCCGCCCGAAGCCCCACGAGCGACGGGCCGCGGCTCGGTGCCGGGGTGCGGCTGCAGCAGGATCGAGACCTGGTCCCGCCCATGCGCCGCCGGCTCGTGGTGCGGGTCCACGACGACGGAGAGTCGGGCGTCGGGCATCGCCAACGCCCCGAGCTCGCTGGTGACCGCCTCGGCGAGGCGCGCAGCGGCCTCCGTGCGCAGTTCGGTGAGCCGGGCCGCGAGCCGGTCGACTTCGATCGTCAACCGCTCGACCGACGCCTCGAGCCCTTCGATGCGCTCGTCGTCGCCGTCGAGCTCGATGAGCCGGAGCCCGCCGCCGCGGCGGAACTCGAGCACGTCGTCGAGGCTGGTGCCGTGCCGTCGCACGAGGGAGGTGAGCAGCGCGCGCCGCTCCTGCACCACCTCGAGCTCTCGTCCACCGTCGGCATCGAGGCCCGTGAGGTACCCCGACAGTTCGGTCGCGGCATCCGCCAACAGGAACCCGGCGCTCTGCAACGCCTCGGCGACCGGGGCGAGCGCCGCATCGTGGTCGATGACGCGGTCGAGGTGCCGCCTGGCGCTGTCGACGAGCGCGATGGCGTCGGGTGCGCCGTCGCCGAGGTCTTCGGCCGAGACCAGCGCCTTGGCCTGCGCCGCCGCCGCGCGCAGCTCCTCGAGGTTCGACAACCGGTCGGCGCGCTCGGCGAGCTCTACGTCTTCTCCCGGCTGCGGATCCGCCGCCTCCACCTCGTCGAGCGCCTCGCGCAGCTCCTGCGCCTCGCGCACCCGGGTGTCGTGCGCGGTGCGCAGCAGCTCGAGCTCTGCGGAGTCGGCCCGCCACGCCGTGAACGCCTCGCGATACCTGGACACCGCCTCCTGCAACGGGGCGCCGGCGAACCGGTCGAGCGCCWCGCGCTGGGCGAGCACCGATCGCAGGCGCTGCTGGTCGGCCTGGCCGTGCACCACCACGAGCTCCTCGCCGAGCTCGCTGAGCACCCCGACGGGCGCGCTGCGTCCGCCGACGATCGCCCGGCTGCGTCCCTCGGCCGAAACGGACCGGCCGAGGAGCAGCTCACCGCCCTCGACGTCGCCCCCGGTCTCGGCCACGCGATCGGCGATCGCACCGTCGTCGGGCACCAGCCACCGGCCCTCGACCCATGCCTGCTTGGCACCGCTTCGCACGGCGCCGGCGTCGGCACGCGCGCCGAGCAGCAGCCCCAGCGCGGTGACGACCATGGTCTTGCCGGCGCCGGTCTCACCCGTGACGGCGGTGAATCCGCGCCCCAACGGAAGCGTCGCCTCGGCGATGACGCCGAGGTCGCGAATTCCGAGCTCCTCAATCATCGACGACCTCAATCACGCCCGACCGGACCGCGCCAGCCGGTGACGGGCAACTGGAACTTGTTCACGAGCCGGTCGGTGAACGGCGCCTCGTGGAGGCGCGCCAGGCGCACCGGGGTCGGCGACTTGCGCACGATGACCCTCGCGCCCGGCGGCAGGTCGAACGTGCGACGTCCGTCGCACCAGATGACGGCGGACGCCTGAGTGCGCTGCAGGATCTCGACCGCGAGCGAGGAGTCGGCACCCACCACGAGCGGGCGCGCGAAGAGTGCGTGCGCGCTCAGCGGAACCATGAGCAGGGCTTCGAGGCTCGGCCACACGACCGGTCCGCCGGCGGAGAACGAGTAGGCCGTCGACCCGGTCGGCGTCGCCATCACGATGCCGTCGCACCCGAAGGATGACAGGGGCCGGCGGTCGACCTCGACCACCACCTCGAGCATCCGCTCGCGTTCGGCCTTCTCGACGGTGGCCTCGTTGAGGGCCCAGCTCTCGTACACGACCTCATCGCCGAGCTTGGCGCGCACCGACAGCGTCATGCGCTCCTCGACGGTGTAGTCGCGCGCGAGTGCCCTGGCGATCGTGTACCCGAGGTCATCGCGCTCGCTCTCGGCGAGGAAGCCCACGTGCCCGAGGTTCACGCCGAGCAGGGCGACGGGGTGGTCGCGCATGAGCTCGGCCGCCCGAAGGATCGTCCCGTCGCCGCCCAGCACGATCACGAGCTCGATGCGAGCCGGGTCGGTCTCCTCGAACCGCCTGACCTCGCCATTGAGCGCGGGAACGAACGCGTGCACGTCGTCCCAATGCTCGGCGGCGATCACTGGCACCGCGCCGGCAGCGAGCAACTGCGTGCAC
>NZ_JBFUCL010000023.1:0-20088 GCF_056405255.1 Agromyces sp. P1_H4
CGGGTCGGCGGTGCCGGGCGGCGTGGCCCACGGCAGATACGAGACCGGGGCGAGGTGCTCGGTTGCGTCGTTCATCTCACTCCCCTCCCCGATCTCGTTCATCGTGCGACTCAGGCGCCCTTGCGCCCGAGCTTGCCCTCGATCGACTCGACGTTCGACGGCACGGCCGGCGCAGCACCGGCCGCACCGATGCCGAGCTTCGCGAGGATCTTCTTCTCGATGTCGGCGGCGATGTCGGGGTTCTGCAGCAGGAAGTTGCGCGCGTTCTCCTTGCCCTGCCCGAGCTGGTCGCCGTCATAGGTGTACCAGGCACCGGACTTCTTCACGATGCCCTGGTCGACGCCGTAGTCGATCAGCGAGCCCTCGCGCGAGATGCCCACGCCGTAGAGGATGTCGAACTCCGCCTGCTTGAAGGGCGGCGCCATCTTGTTCTTGACGACCTTGACGCGCGTGCGGTTGCCGACCGCCTCGGTGCCGTCCTTCAGCGTCTCGATGCGGCGGATGTCGAGTCGCACCGAAGCGTAGAACTTGAGCGCCTTGCCGCCCGCGGTGGTCTCGGGGCTGCCGAAGAACACGCCGATCTTCTCTCGCAGCTGGTTGATGAAGATCATCGTGGTGTTCGTCTGGTTGAGGCCACCGGTGAGCTTGCGGAGCGCCTGCGACATCAGGCGGGCCTGCAGGCCGACGTGCGAGTCGCCCATCTCGCCCTCGATCTCGGCGCGCGGCACGAGCGCCGCGACGGAGTCGATCACGATGAGGTCGATCGAGCCCGAGCGCACGAGCATGTCGGCGATCTCGAGCGCCTGCTCACCCGTGTCGGGCTGCGAGACGAGGAGCGAGTCGATGTCGACGCCCAGCTTCTTCGCGTACTCGGGGTCGAGCGCGTGCTCGGCGTCGACGAACGCCGCGATGCCGCCGGCACGCTGCGCGTTGGCGATCGCGTGCAGGGTGAGCGTGGTCTTTCCCGAGGACTCGGGGCCGTAGATCTCGATGATCCGGCCGCGTGGAAGGCCGCCGACGCCGAGCGCGACGTCGAGTGCGACGGAGCCCGTGGGGATCACCTCGACGGGAGCGCGGTCCTCGCTGCCGAGGCGCATCACCGACCCCTTGCCGAACTGGCGGTCGATCTGGGCGAGTGCGGTTTCGAGTGCTTTCTCGCGGTCTACGGGTGATGGCATGTGCTGGCTCCTCGTGCTCGTTGCGGCTGCCTCTAGGCTGTCGTTCCACGTTGCGGGCCGTGACCCGCGGCGTCTCGCGACAAGGCGTTTGCGGTGTGTTCCGACGCTTCGACCGTATGGCCGCCCACCGACATCCGGAGCCCCGTGAGGCGGGATGTGGAGGGACGCGACATTCCTCCTGCTGTCGAGGACGAGCCTAGCCGAGCAACCGAACGGATGTTCGAAGACACGCCCGCGTGTCGAACACGTCTTCGGGGCCGCCGAAGCGCTCGATGCCGTCAGGACGTGCGGCGCTGGCCTCGGCCGGGCTCACGCCGACCGACGCCGTGACGACGCTCGGGCGGGACATCCGTCGCCTCGCACAGGGCGACCCAGACCTCGCGCGGCGGAACGCCGGCGGCGAGTGCCTCGCGTGCGGTGCGGTCGCGGAGCCCCGGCAGCACGAGGTCGTTCACGACGACGCTGCCGTACCCTGCGCCGAACTCCTCATCGACCGCGATCTGGAACTCGCTCAGCTTCATCGATGCTCCCGGACATGCCATCGGCCGGTCCGAAGACCGGCCGAGGCGTTGGATCGTGGGTGGGTCAGCGGACCATCATGTCCGCGTCGAACTCCGCGACGAGCTCGTCGGGCAGGCTGTCGGGCACGACGGCCAGGCCCTCGAGGACGGCGATGCGGTCGCCGACCTCGTGCATGATCACGGAGATGGGGGTGTCGAGCGCTTCAGCGACCGACGCGAGGATCTCGGAGGAGGCCTCCTTCTGGCCGCGCTCCACCTCGCTGAGGTAACCGAGAGCGACGCTGGCCTTCGACGCCACCTGACGAAGGGTGCGACCCTTCTGCAGACGGAAGTCCCTCAGCACGTCGCCGATCTCCTGTCGAACCAGAACCATCGGGGACCTCCTTCACTCTGCCATCGACTCCTCGGAGCCGGAAACGGGAGGGTCAGTCTACCCGACTCTCATGGCTTCCAACCTAGCGTCGCACACTTGGACTTTCGTGTGAACTCGTCACCTGTAACAGGTTGTTCACGAAGGTTATTCCGCCGGAACGCCGACGGAGTCGAGCTCCGCGACCGCGGCCTCGATGGCGGCGACGACCGCGGCTGCGCGCACCACGGCCCTGCCGCCGTCGAGCTCGAGCGCCACCGAGCGGATGCCGCGGGGCGAGGCGATCCCGACGTACACCGTTCCCGGGGCCCGGCCGTCCTGCCAGTCGGGCCCGGCCACGCCCGTGGTCGCGACGCCGAGGTCGGCGGCCCGGCCGTCGACGGCGCATGCGCGGCGCACGCCGTCGGCCATCTGCTGCACGACGTCGGGATCCACGGCCCCTCGCTCCGCGAGCAGCGCGGCGTCCACGCCGAGGACCGTGCGCTTCACGGGCGTCGCGTAGGCCACCACTCCCCCGTTGAACACGACGGACGCGCCCGGAATGTCCACGATCGCCGCGGCCAGGAGCCCGCCGGTCAACGACTCGGCGGTGGCGATCGTCAGACCCAGGTCGGTGAGCCGGTGCACCAGCGCCCGGGCGTCGGGCGCGCCTGGGGAATCGGCCGGCCGCGGCATCCGCTCGCCCTCAGCGCGCTTCCCGAGCGGCGCGCGCCAGCCGCACGGCGTCGCGCACGTACAGCAGGCCCGACCAGACCGTGAGGACGAGCGCCGCGGCCATCGCGGCCCAGTTGAGCCAGAAGATCCAGTCGCCGACGATCGTCCAGAGTGGCAGGAGCGCGAGCGAGATCGCGATCGACTGCGCCATCGTCTTCGCCTTGCCGCCGGATGACGCGGGGACGACGTTGCCTCGCCTGAGCTCGACGAACCGCCAGATCGTGATGCCGACTTCGCGCACGACGATGACGATCGTGACCCACCACCACAACTCGCCGAGGATCGAGAGGCAGACGAGCGCACCGCTCGTGAGCAGTTTGTCCGCGATGGGGTCGAGGATCTTGCCCAGATCGGTGACCAGGCCCCGCGAACGTGCGAGCCATCCGTCGACCCAGTCGGTGGAGATGGCGATGATGAAGAGGAGGGCGCTCCACCACCGCATGGGCCCGTCGGCACCCCCGTCGGCGAGCAGCAGCCAGAACACGAGCGGCGCCATGAGGATGCGCACGATCGTGATCGCGTTGGGGAGGTTCCAATTCGCCGATCGCTCGGGGCTTCCGGCGGAGGAGGTCATACGCACAGCCTAGCCGCGCGGTGCTTCCGCGGAGCGGACGGCTCAGTCGCGGCCGGTGAGGCCCCAGGCGTCCTCGTCGGTGTCGCCCTCGACCTCGGGCAGCCCCTGGGTGGCACGACCGACGGGGTCGTCGTACCGGGGGTCCGGGTCGTCGTAGCCGCCGGCGTCGGCGGGGACATCCGCCCGCGCCGCCTTCCCGGCAGGGCCGCCCCCTCCTGCCGGCTCCTCCCCGCGGAGGCGTGCCAGCACGCCGGGGAGTTGCTCGGCCGTCACCAGCACGTCACGGGCCTTCGACCCCTCGGACGGACCGACGACCTCACGGGACTCGAGCAGGTCCATGAGCCGCCCGGCCTTGGCGAACCCGACGCGGAGCTTGCGCTGGAGCATCGAGGTCGAGCCGAACTGCGTCGAGACCACGAGCTCCGCCGCGGCGAGCAGCAGCTCGAGGTCGTCGCCGATGTCGGAGTCGATCTCCTTGCGTTCGACGGCGGCCGCGACATCCTGCCGGTACTCGGGCCGCGCCTGCCGCGTGACGTGCGTGACGACCTTTTCGATCTCGGACTCGCTGACCCACGCGCCCTGCACGCGGATCGCCTTCGACGCCCCCATCGGCAGGAAGAGCGCGTCACCCTGGCCGATGAGCTTGTCGGCCCCCGGCTGGTCGAGGATGACGCGCGAGTCGGTGACGCTCGTGACCGCGAAGGCGAGGCGCGAGGGCACGTTGGCCTTGATGAGGCCCGTGACGACGTCGACGGAGGGCCGCTGCGTCGCGAGCACGAGGTGGATGCCCGACGCGCGTGCGAGCTGCGTGATGCGCACGATCGAGTCCTCGACGTCACGCGGGGCGACCATCATGAGGTCGGCGAGCTCGTCGACGACGACGAGCAGGTAGGGGTAGGGCTTGAGCTTGCGCTCGCTGCCGGCGGGCAGCACGATCTCCTCGTTGACCACGGCCTTGTTGAAGTCGTCGATGTGGCGGAAGCCGAACGACGCGAGGTCGTCGTACCGCATGTCCATCTCCTTCACGACCCACTGCAGCGCCTCGGCGGCCTTCTTCGGGTTCGTGATGATGGGGGTGATGAGGTGCGGCACGCCCCCGTACGGCGCGAGCTCGACCCGCTTGGGATCGATGAGCACCATTCGCACGTCGGAGGGCTTCGCCCGCATGAGCAGCGACGTGATCATCGAGTTCACGAAGCTCGACTTGCCCGAGCCGGTCGAACCGGCCACCAGCAGGTGCGGCATCTTCGCGAGGTTGGCGACGACGTAGCCGCCCCCCACGTCCTTGCCCACGCCGATCGTCATCGGGTGCTTCGCGTTCACGGCCGCGCCCGACCGCAGCACGTCGCCGAGGGTCACGATCTCGCGGTCGGCGTTGGGGATCTCGATGCCGATCGCGCTCTTCCCGGGGATCGGCGAGAGGATGCGCACCTCGTTCGACGCGACCGCGTACGACAGGTTCTTCGACAGTGCGGTGACCCGCTCGACCTTCACGCCGGGCCCGAGCTCGATCTCGTACTGCGTCACGGTCGGGCCCCGCGAGAACCCGGTCACCTTGGCGTCGACCCCGAACTGCTCGAGCACGCCGGTGATCTGCCGCACGACCTCGTCGTTCACGTGCGAGCGCGTCTTCGCCGGCGCACCGGCCGCCAGGGTCGACGCCGCCGGCAGGTGGTACGGCCGATCGGGCACGGCGGCTTCGAGACTCGGTTCAGCGGATGCCGCGGCGCCGCCGATCCCGCCGGTCGCCTCACCCTCGCCCTCGACGTCGAAGACCGCGAGCACGGCCGGTGACCCGGCGTCGTCGCCGCGGAGTCCGGTGCCGCCATGCGGGATGTCGCCGGTGAAGCGCTGGAGCGCCGCCTCCGCGCGGTCGAGGTCGCCCAGCACCTCGGTGTTGTACGAGCCGGCTCCGCCGACGCCCTCGAGCGGCGTCTCGAAGCTGCCGGCTGCCGACCCCGGACCGAACACCTCGGTGAGGCCGTCTACGCCGTTCGCCTCGAACGCGGGATCCTCCTCGCGGTTCGAGTCGTTGCGTCGCCACCAGGGCACGAGTCCGGTGGACTCGGAGTCGTCGTCGAGCGCGTCGATGCCGTCGAGTTCGGCCTGCGCCGTCTTGCGGGCCGCGCGGCGCGACGGCTTCGGCTCGGCCTCGGGACGCTCATCGGGCTCGGGCGCGCCGAACAGCCAGGCGTACAGCTCGCGGAACCGGGCCGGGATGCGGTTCGGCGGCGTCTTCGTCATGATCAGTAGCGACAGCACGAGGAGCAGCACGAGCACGACGGCGGCGCCGATCTCGGTGATCAGCAGGATCAGCGGCTGGGCCAGCATCCAGCCCAGGATGCCGCCGGCACGAGCCAGCACGGCCATGCCCTCGCTCGGCTCGGGCTGGCCGCCGAACAGGTGGCAGAGCCCCGACACGGTGAGGAGGAGGAGACCGAGGCCGATCCCGATGCGGGTGTTGTCGTGCACCGAGCTGGGATGCCGGAAGAGCCAGACGGCGAACAGCAGCATCACCACGGGAAGCGCGAAGGCGACCCGTCCGAACAGTCCGCCGAACGTCCACGAGTCGAACGCCTGGGCGACCGGCTCGTTGATGAAGAACCACTCGACGAGCGCGCCCGCGACGGCGAGCACGACGATGAAGAACGGCAGTCCGTCGCGGCGCTCCTCCTTCGCGAGGGTCTCGGGGCCGAGCGCGCGCGCCGCCCCACCCGTGACGTGCGCGAGCCCCATCCAGGCGCGGACGAGCAGCGGGGGCCGGTCGGGCGTGGCCGGCTTGGCCTTCGCCGCCGCCGACCCGCGTGAGGTCGACGCCGGGAGCTTCTTCGTGGGCGCGGTCTTGGAGCCCGAGCCGCGTGCGGACGCGCCGGAGGCACGCCCGTTCGACCTGGTGCTCGTAGCCATGCGTCCACGTTACGGCCGACCGGCGACGCAGGCCGACAGGACGCGGCGAGTGTCCGCGATCAGCGACCCCCTGCGGGGGTCGCATTGGGGTTCAGCCGAGGACCCGCACCATGGTGTCGCGTCCACCGCGGGTGCCCACCACGGCGAACCCCTCCGAGCGGTAGAGCGCGTGTGCGAAGTTGCCGTGTTCCACGCTCAGCGTGATGCGGGCGTACCMGGCCGCGCGTGCGGCATCCGTCAGCGACCGCATCAGCGTGCGCCCGACGCCCTGTGCACGCCAGAGCGGCTGGACGCCGATGATGAGCTCGGGCACTCCCGCGGCGACGAAGCCGTGCGCCGGGGTGTCGGCCGCGAACAGGCGGTACCACGCTGCGCCGATCGGCTTGGCATCGCTGTCGAGGGCCACGAAGCCGGTGTCCGCCGGCCGCTGCCATCCGGCGATGTAGCCGCGCGAGACCGGGTCGGCGAACACCGTCGGCTTGGGCCGGGTCGCCCCGGCCCGCCAGTTCGCCGCCTCGACCACCATGTCGGCGAGGAACGCGCCGTCGCTCKGGATGGCCGGGCGGATCGTGTAGTCCGCCATGCGCGGATGCTACGCCCGCCGTGTTTCCGCGGTGTTTCCGTCGCCCGAAGGTGCCCCTGAGCCCAGCTCCGGCTCGCGGAAGCCGCCCGGCAGCCGGACCTGCGCGCTACGCCTCGATGACGAGCGGCACCAGCATCGGGCGGCGGCGGAGCCTGCGGTTGACCCAGGTGCCCACGGTGCGGCGCACGATCTGCTGCAGCGCGTGCTGGTCGCGCACGCCGTTCTGGGCGGCCTCGAGCAGTGCCGCCGAGATCTTCGGCTTGACCTCCTCGAACACGGCGTCGTCTTCCGCGAAGCCGCGCGCGTGGATCTCGGGGCCGACGATGATGCGCCCGGTCGAGGCATCCACGACGATGATGACCGAGATGAAGCCCTCTTCACCGAGGATGCGGCGGTCCTTCAGGTCGGCGTCGGTGATCTCGCCGACCGTCGCGCCATCGACGTAGACGAAGCCGAGGTCGAGTTGCCCCGCGACCTTCACGACGCCGTCGCGCAGGTCGTAGACCGTGCCGTTCTCGCCGATGAACGTGTTGCGCTCGGGGATTCCCGTGTCCTGCGCCAGCTTCGCGTTCGCGAAGAGGTGACGGTACTCGCCGTGGATCGGCAGCACGTTCTTCGGCTTCAGGATGTTGTAGCAGTAGAGGAGCTCGCCCGCCGCCGCGTGACCCGACACGTGCACCTTCGCGTTGCCCTTGTGCACCACGTTCGCGCCGAGCTTCGTGAGCCCGTCGATGACCCGGTACACGGCGTTCTCGTTGCCGGGGATGAGGCTCGACGCGAGGATGACGGTGTCGCCCTCGCCGATCTCGATCTGGTGCTCGCGATTCGCCATGCGCGAGAGCACGGCCATGGGCTCGCCCTGCGACCCCGTCGACATGTAGACGATCTCGTCGTCGGGGATGTCGCCGGCCTTCTTGAAGTCGACGAGCACACCGGCGGGCACCTTCAGGTAGCCGAGTTCGGCGGCGATGGTCATGTTGCGCACCATGCTGCGGCCGATGAGCGCGACCTTGCGGCCGTTGAAGTGTGCGGCGTCGAGCACCTGCTGCACTCGGTGCACATGGCTCGAGAAGCTCGCCACGATCACTCGGCGCGGCGAGCGCGCGATCACCTCGTCGAGCACGGGGCCGATCGAGCGCTCGAGGGGCGTGAAGCCCGGGACATCCGCGTTGGTGGAATCGACCATGAACAGGTCGACGCCCTCCTCGCCCAGGCGGGCGAACTCGCGCAGGTCGGTGAGCCGGCCGTCGAGCGGCAGCTGGTCCATCTTGAAGTCGCCAGTGGCCAACACCGTGCCGGCACTCGTCTTGATGGCCACCGCGAGCGCATCGGGAATCGAGTGGTTGACCGCGATGAACTCGAGGTCGAACGGTCCGATGCGTTCGTGCTCGCCCTCGCGCACCGTGAGGCTGTACGGCTGGATGCGGTGCTCCTTGAGCTTCGCCTCGACGAGGGCGAGCGTCAGCGTGGAGCCGATCAGGGGGATGTCGGCGCGCAGGCGCAGCAGGTAGGGCACGGAGCCGATGTGGTCCTCGTGCCCGTGCGTCAGCACCACGYCGACGATGTCGTCGAGTCGCTCGCGCAGGAAGCCGAAGTCGGGCAAGATCAGGTCGACCCCGGGCTGGTGCTCCTCGGGGAAGAGCACCCCGCAGTCGACGATGAGGATCTTCCCGTCGATCTCGTAGCTCGTCATGTTGCGGCCGACCTCGCCGAGGCCGCCGATGGGGATGACGCGGAGCGTCCCTGCCTCGAGCGGAGCGGGATCGATGACGACGTCGGGCATGTGCCCTCCTTACGTTGCGGTGTTCAGTTCACACGGCCGTTCCGGCGGATGCCTCGGCCGACGTTTCAGCGGGTGGTGCCCGCGACCTTGGGCAGCGMGCCACCGGCGGCGGCGTTGCGGTCGGGACGGAAGCGGTGGAAGTCGACGCCCGGGATGCCCTGCACGAGGTCGATCTCGTCCTCGATGAGCGCGGCCTCCCACTCCTCGGGACCGACGAGCGGGAGCCGCACGCGCGGGCTGCCGATGCGGCCCAGGCCGTGCAGGATGTACTTCGCCGCGACGGTGCCGGGCACGTGGGTCATCACGGCGCGCACGAGCGGCTCGAGCCGCCGGTGCTCGGCGGTCGCCGCCGCGAGGTCGCCGCGGTTCACGGCGTCGACGATGGTGCGGTAGGGGGCGGGGGCGATGTTCGCGGTCACGCCGATGAGTCCCGTGGCGCCGATCGCGAGGTGCGGCAGCACGTTGGCGTCGTCGCCCGAGAAGTACATGAGGTCGGTCTGGTTGAGCACGCGGCTCACCTCGGAGAAGTCGCCCTTGGCGTCTTTGATCGCCAGGATGTTCGGGTGCTTCGCGAGCCGCAGGATCGTCTCGTACTTGATGGGCACGCCGGTGCGCCCCGGAATGTCGTAGAGGATGACCGGCAGGTCCGTGGCGTCGGCCACGAGCCGGAAGTGCGTGAGGATGCCGGCCTGGGTCGGCTTGTTGTAGTACGGCGTGACGATCATGATGCCGTCGGCGCCCGCCTGCTCGGAGTGCTTGTAGAGCTCGATCGCGTGCGCGGTCTCGTTCGAGCCGCCGCCCGTGATGATCTTCGCGCGGCCCGCGGCGACGTCTTTGCCGACCTCGACCAGCCGGATCTTCTCGGGGTCGGTGAGCGTCGACGTCTCGCCGGTCGTGCCCGTGACGACGATGCCGTCGGCGCCCGCCGAGATCACGTCGTCGATGTGCTTCTCGACCCCGGCCCAATCGACCTCGCCGTCCGCCGTCATCGGCGTGACGAGCGCGACGAGCACCTGTCCGAAGGGGTTGTCTGCAGTCACGCCCCCAAGGCTATCGGGTCGAGCGGATGCCGCGCCGCGCCCGTCGCCCGCGCAACCGCGGACGCGCACTTATGTGGAGACCGCGTTCGAGCTTCGCGAGGATCGCCGCCTCGACGAGCGGCCAGTCGTACACGAGGAGCGCGTAGTCGAATCGAAGCGTGTCGAATCCATGCGCGGCTGCGACGGCATCGCGGGTCAGGTCCTTGTGTCGCTTGGGCGGAGCCTCGTGATTGAACCGACCGTCGACCTCGAGGATGAGCCGATCCCCGAGGACGAAGTCGACGCGCCCCACGCCGGGGAGCTCGACCTGCGACCTCACCGAGATGCCGATCACATCGAGTCTCAGTCGAAGCAGCGATTCCAGCCCACTGTCCGCGTCCCATCGGGCGAGATCGATGAGCCACCGCCGATCGGCGGGCACGTCGTGGCGTAGCGCCGCCAATTGCCGCCGGTCGATCATGCGGCGTCGCATGGCGGATTCGAGGGCCACGAAGAACTCCTCCGCACCGATGCACCCGAGGGCTTGGGCGAGTGCCGTCCTCAACGAAAGCCGCCCTCCAGATTGTGGAACGTCGTTCCAGTGCAGGACGCAGCTGCATCCGGGATGCGGCAGGCTCTGCCCGTTCGGCCGCATCGCCACATGGACGTGAGGGTGTTCGCCGAGGATCCAGAGCCCGTGCTCCTGCAGCACCGAGATGCAACCAAGTGCACCGCCGTGGCGCACGGCCGCGGCGAGCGCAGGTGAGATCCCGGGCAAGCCGTACCAACCTCGTCTCAGCCGCGTGAGTGAGCCGGCTCGGACAGCGCGATCGATGTCCGCCCTGCCGGCGCCGGCGGAACGCAGCTCGGCGAGACGGGCCACACCACCCAGGTCGATGCAGGCGCGGAGGACGTGGTCCAGGTCGTCGGGCATACCCGACTCTTGCGTGGGAAGTCTGGGCCTGGCGGACCCAGCAGCTCCGTCGGGGGGCTATCCGGGTCGGCGATCGTGTTGAGGACGGGTCGAGGACCGCAACGAAGGAGTTCTGGCACGCCAGGCCGGGCGGACGCGGCGCGCCTCCCGCGATCTCCTCCGTTGCGCGGCCGGTCTGATGCGAGGGGGCGAGGGGGGCCGGCGGCGGGTCAGGCGCGGGCGTAGCTGAGGAAGCGGTACTCGGGGCCGCCGCGTGAGGTGAGCCACGCGGGGTCGGATGGCTCGGCGCCGACCTGCCGCCACACCGCCGGGTCCACCACGGGACCGGGGATGTCGCCCGCACGCGGTTCGATCACCGCGCCTCCGCCCGGCGCCCGGAGCTCGGTCACCTCGAGGCGGTCGGCGAGCGGCAGGGTCTGCCGGAACACCTCGGCTCCGCCGATGACCCACACGCGCGCGGGCTCCCGCGCCGCGGCGAGCGCGAGCGCCTCGTCGACGGATGCCGCGCGCTCCGCGCCCTCGGCGGCCCAGTCGGCCCGACGCGTCACGACGACGTTCGCCCGCCCCGGCAGCGGCCGGAACCGCGGCGGCAGCGACTCCCACGTCTTGCGCCCCATGATCACGGGGTCGCCGAGCGTGAGCTCCTTGAAGTGCGCGAGGTCTTCGGGCACGTGCCAGGGCATGCCGCCGTCGCGGCCGATGACGCCCCCCGATTCGGCCCAGACGAGGCCGATCGACGGACGCGGGGTCGCGGCATCCGCACCGCTCGTCATACCGCGACGGCCGCGCGGATGGCCGGGTGGTGCTCGTAGCCCTCGACGATGAAGTCGTCGTACTCGTAGTCGAAGATGGACGCCGGCGTGCGGGCGAACCGCAGGGTGGGCGGAGCGAACGGCGTGCGGGTGAGCTGCTCGGTGACCTGCTCGACGTGGTTGTCGTAGATGTGGCAGTCGCCGCCGGTCCACACGAAGTCGCCCACCTCGAGGCCCGTCTGCTGGGCGACCATGTGGGTGAGCAGGGCGTAGGAGGCGATGTTGAACGGCACCCCGAGGAACAGGTCGGCGCTGCGCTGGTAGAGCTGGCACGACAGCCTGCCGTCGGCCACGTAGAACTGGAACAGCGCGTGGCACGGCGCGAGCGCCATGTCGGGGATGTCGGCCGGGTTCCACGCCGAGACGATGAGGCGACGGGAATCGGGGTTCACGCGGATCTGCTCGATGACCTGCGAGATCTGGTCGATCGTCTCGCCGCCGGGCGTCGGCCACGAGCGCCACTGCACCCCGTAGACGGGACCGAGCTCGCCGGCGGCATCCGCCCACTCGTCCCAGATGGTGACGCCGTGCTCGCGGAGCCACCCGACGTTCGACGAGCCCTGCAGGAACCAGAGGAGTTCGTAGGCGATCGACTTGAAGTGCACGCGCTTCGTGGTGACGAGCGGGAACCCCTGCGAGAGGTCGAAGCGCAACTGGCGGCCGAACACGCTGCGCGTGCCGGTGCCCGTGCGATCGGTCTTGTGCGTGCCGTGCTCGAGCACGTCGCGCAGGAGGTCTTCATAGGGCGTGGGGATCGTCTCGGCCATCGCCTCGATGCTAACCCCGACGGCCGACGAGGGGGCGGATGCCGCGGCGAGCCGCCCGGCGTCCGCGTGACGCGGTGTCATCCTCCGTCACACGCCCCATGCCGCCGGGCGACCGCCATACCATCGCGACATGGACTGGTCGGTCGCGCTCATCGCGGCCGTCGCGCTGCCCGCCGGGGCCACGGTGCTCGGGCTCTGGTGGCGATCGCGCACGGGCCGCGTCGCCGCGGCATCCGATGTCTCGGCCCTCGACGACCTCGGACTCGCGCCGAGCGCCATCGGCAGTTCGGCGACGCTCGTGCAGTTCTCGACCGAGTACTGCAGTCGCTGCCCGTCGACGGCGCGGCGACTCGCCTCGATCGCCGCCGACTACCGGGGGGTGCGGCACGTCGAGCTCGACCTCACCCGCCGTCCCGACCTCGCCGACCGGTTCCGCGTGCTGCAGACGCCGACCGTCCTCATCCTCGACGCCGGCGGCACCGCGACCGCCCGCATCGGCGGCGTGCCCGACGCGCACGCCGTGCGCCGCCACCTCGACACCCTCACCGGGAGGTCCCGTGTCCCATCCTGAACCCGACGGCATCGATCCGCGGGGGCCGCGCTTCACCGCCGCGATCACCGCGGTGCTCCTGCTCGTCGTGGCCGTCCTCGGCTTCGGCGGCGCCGACCTCGCCGCGTGGATCCTGCTCGCCGCGCTGAGCGCGCTCTTCGCGTGGGGCGCGTTCGCCGGGGTCCGCCGGCACCCGTTCGCGCTCGTGTTCCGGCGGCTCGTGCGACCGCGACTGTCCCCGCCCGATGAGCTCGAGGACCCCCGACCGCCGACCTTCGCGCAGGGCGTCGGCTTCGCGGTGACCATCGTCGGCGTCATCCTGGGGGCGGCCGGCCTCGCCGCCGCGGTGCCGATCGCGGCATCCCTCGCGTTCGTGGCCGCGTTCCTCAACGCGGCGTTCGGCTACTGCCTCGGCTGCCAGCTGTACGTGCTGCTCGTGCGGGCACGAGTCATCCCGCGAACCTGACCGCTGGCGCATCCGCCCGGATAGGCTGGGAGCCCGTCTCGAGGAGGAGGATCCCACATGGCACTCACGAGTGAAGCGACCACCGTCTGGACCGGCACGCTGTTCGAAGGATCGGGCCAGGTGGCCCTCGACTCCTCGGGCCTCGCGACCTTCGACGTGAACTGGAAGGCGCGCAGCGAGGGCGTCGCGAACACCACGAACCCCGAGGAGATGCTCGCCGCAGCGCACTCGTCGTGCTTCTCGATGGCCCTGTCGCTCGCGCTCACTCAGGCCGGCAACCCGCCCGAGAGCATCCAGACCACGGCCGCCGTGACATTCGAGGCCGGCAAGGGGGTGCTCGGCAGCCACCTGCTCGTGAGCGCGCGCGTGCCCGGCCTCACCGAGGAGCAATTCGAGGCCATCGCCCAGGACGCGAAGGCGAACTGCCCCATCTCGAAGGCCCTCTCGATCCCGATCACGATCGAAGCCGAGCTCGCCTAGCCCGTGCGCGTGCTCATCGCCGGTGCGTCCGGCTTCATCGGTACGGCCCTGATCGAGCGATTGCACGGCGACGGACACGAGATCGTGCGCCTGGTGCGACGCCGTGCCCAGGGCGACGACGAGGCGACCTGGTCGCCGGCCGCGGGCATCATCGACTTCACCGTCATGGATCGCGTCGACGCCGTCGTGAACCTGTCGGGTGCGTCACTCGCCCGGCTGCCGTGGACGAAGACGTACCGCGGTGAGATCAACGACTCCCGCGTGACGGCCACCCGCACGCTCGCCGACGCGATGCGCAAGGCCCGCCGACCCCCGGCGGTGTTCCTGAGCGCCTCGGCCGTGGGCTTCTACGGCGATCGGCCCGGCGAGCTCCTCACCGAGTTCTCGAGCGCGGGCACCGGATTCCTCGCCGACGTCGTGTCGCGCTGGGAGAGCGCCGCGGCCCTTGCACCGCACGAGACCCGGTCGGTCGTCTTCCGTACGGGCATCGTCGTAGGTGAGGGCGGGGCCATGCAGCGGGTGGGCACCCTCACCCGATTCGGGCTCTCGGGGCGCCTGGGCACCGGAGGCCAGCACTGGCCGTGGATCGGCCTCGCCGACGAGGTGGGGGCGATCGTGCACCTGCTCGAGTCCCGGCTGTCGGGCGCGGTGAACCTCGTCGGCCCGACACCGGCGACGGCCGACCGCGTGATGGCCGCGATGGCCGAGCGGATGCACCGGCCCTACACCTTCACCGTGCCGGAGCGCATGCTCGAGCTGGCGCTCGGCCGGGCCGCCGACGAACTGCTGCTGTCGAGCCAGAAGGTGCGCCCGCAGCGGCTCATCGACGACGGATACCGCTTCGAGCACGTCACGATCGAGTCGGCGCTCGACGCGATGCTCAGCGCTCCGCGCGCTCGAGCGTGATCGCACGCCGCACGGCGCCCCGCGCCCTGCGGCGGTCGCCGGCCGCATCGTAGGCGAGCCCCAGCCGGAGCCAGGCCCGCCAGGAGTCGGGCGCCGCCTCTGCGGCGTCGCGGAACGCCGGGAACGCGGCATCTGCTGCCGACCGCTCGGGTCGGCCGCTGGGCTTGACCGGGATCTCCAGCTCGAGCCCGCCCTCGTCCTCGAGCCGTCGCATGAGCGCCTGCGACCGCAGCCCGAACGAGATCTCCCGCCAGAGCGCCCAGGCGGCGATGACCGGCAGCACGATGAGCGCCAGCCCGATGCCCACCGCGACGGGCTCCCCGGTGGCCATGAACTGCACGGCGCGCCAGCCCACGAGCACCACGTACAGCGCGAGGAGCACGGCCATCAGGATGGCGCCGRCCTTGCTCGTCATGAGGGGTGGGGCAGGCCGAGGTCGAGCAGCGCGTCGAGGCCGACGACGACTCCGGATGCCGCGGGCGCGCGCCGCAGCGCCAGCAGGATGCCCTGCTCGTAGGCCGAGGCCGACACCGTGGAATGGGCGATCGTCAGCGTCTCGCCCTCGCCGCCCAGCACCACCCGCTGCTCGGCGAGCACGCCCGACAGACGGAGGCTGTGGACCGGGACCCCGGAGACGAGCTGGCCGCGGGCGCGCTGGTCGGCGTGGGGCGCGGCGACGGGGCCCACCTCGGCGCGCGCCCGGCCGATGAGCTCGGCGGTGCGCACGGCGGTGCCCGACGGCGAGTCGACCTTGCCGGCGTGGTGCGCCTCGACGATCTCGATGGAGTCGAAGAAGCGGGCCGCGAGCGCCGCGAAGGCGGTGCCGAGGACGCTGCCGATCGAGAAGTTCGGGATGAAGAGCACGGCGCCCGCGTCGTCGTGGCCGCGCACGAACCGGCCGATCTCGGCGATGCGGTCGCTCGACCACCCCGAGGTGCCGACCACGATGGGGATGCCCGCGCCGGTCGCGAACTCGACGATCCCAGCGCTGGCGGCGGGGTGCGTGACGTCGAGGGCCACGTCGGCGCCGAGCATCTCGTCGAGGTCCGACCGCGAATCGAGCGCCGCGTGCAGTTCGAGGTCGTCGGATGCCTCGATGAGCTCGATCGCCAGACGCCCCATCTTGCCCGTGGCTCCGGCCACGGCGACCCGTATCGTCACCGCTTCACCCTACCAATCGCGTGACGACGAGCTCGCGTCCGCCCGCGTCTAGGCTGGACGACATGCGGTTCCGAGCGGTCGACGTCACGGGCGCCGAGGCGCTCGCCCTGCTGGACGCGTACTTCGCGGAGCGCGCCGCGGGCTTCCCCGCCGAGCAGGGCGAATACCGTCCGACGTACCCGGTCGCCAAGCAGTTCACGCCGCCGGCCGGCGTCTTCCTCGTCGTCGAGGATGAGCGCGACGACCGGGCCGAGGTGATCGGATGCGGCGGCGTGCGGCGCATCGACTCCCGCCCCGGATCGGACGAGCCCCGCTTCGAGGTGAAGCACCTCTGGCTCGCGCCGGCCGCCCGTGGCCGTGGAGCGGGCCGGCGTCTCCTCGACGAGCTCGAGCGCCGCGCGGTGGCCTTCGGCGCGCGCGAACTGGTGCTCGACACGAACGCGAGCCTCGCGGCGGCCGGCGGCCTGTACCGGTCGAGCGGCTACGCCGAGGTCGAGCCGTACAACGCCAACCCGAATGCGACCCACTGGTACGGCAAGCACGTCGGCTGACCACCGGCCAGGCGCCTGCGGCTCAGAGCGCCTGCGCCCAGCCGTGTGCGGCTCAGAGCGCGTAGGGCTCGGGGAGCCCGGAACGCAGCTCGAACGGCAGGTGCGCGAGGTCGTTGTGCACCAGCAGGTTCCACGGGCGGCCCGACTTCTGGGTGAGCACGGTGAGCCCGCAGTTGGCCTGGTGGATCGAGAGCCACCGCCACTCGGGAGCACCGAGGGCCTCGCGCACGAGCCAGCCGATCACGAAGTTGTGCGTGATGAGGAGGTCGTGCCGGTCCTCGCGGTGCGACCGCAGGAACTCCGCTCCGGCATCCGCCATCTGGGCGCTGCCCGCCTCGATCTCCGCCTCGGTGACCGAGCCGAAGAACGGCTCGTAGACCTTGGGCGTCTCGGGGGCGGGTCCGGAGGGGATGCAGTCGAACAGCAGTGCCGACGGCTCGGGCTTCAGCGCCGGCATCTTCGCCGCGATGATCTCGGCCGTCTCGGTGGCGCGCTGCAACGGCGAGTGCCAGGCGTTGTCGAACGGCACGCCGCCGAGCCGCTCGCCGAGCAGTTGCGCCTGCCGGCGTCCCCTGGGCGAGAGCGGACCGTCGGGCATGCCGTGCTCGGCGTCGAGCTGCTCGCCGTGGCGCACGAGGTAGAGATGGTGGGGCACTGTTCCGCTTTCGTCGGTACTGGTCGGGGTTCGGACGTCAGGCGACGTCGGTGCTGGGCGCGATCTCGTCGACGGCGCCGCGGAACGCCGACTCGTCGGCCGCGCCCACCGCGACCAGCGAGAACGGCCGTGCGGCCAGGTCGGCGGCAAGCTCCTGCACGTCGTCGGCGGTGACGAGGGCGATGCGCCGCAGCGCCTCGTCGAGGTCGATGAACTCGCCCAGCGTCAGCTCGGCTCGGCCGAGCCGTGACATCCGGGTGTCGGAGTCCTCGAGCGCGAGCGCGGACGCACCGCTCAGCTGACCGGCGGCGCGTCGCAGCTCATCGGCCGTGACGCCGTGCTCGGCCACCCGCTCGAGCTCGGTGCGCATCAGCGCGGCGACGGTGCCGGCCTTCGCCGGCGCGCAGCCGGCGTACATGCCGAACAGGCCGGCGTCGGAGTATCCGGGCGCGAACGAGTAGACCGCGTAGGCGAGGCCTCGGCGCTCGCGCACCTGCTGGAACAGCCGGGACGACATGCCCGACCCGAAGATCGCGTTCAGCACGCTCATCGTGGAGCGGCGCTCGTCGGTCGCGACGAGCCCGGGCACGCCGAGGAGCAGGTTGACCTGCTCGGTGGGCCGGGGCACGACCGCGAGGGCGGTGCCGGGCGCGAGCACCGCCGGCGCGATGCTGCGGCGCTCGACCGGCGTGCCTTCGGCGGTGAGGTCCCAGCCGTGCCGGGTGAGGGCGGCCTCGAGCTCGGCGACGAGCGCATCGTGGTCGACCGCCCCGGCCACGGTGACCACCAGGTCTTGCGGGCGGTAGTTCGCGCGGTAGTGCTCCCACACCGCCTCGCGCGTCGCCGCGCGGATGGTCTCGGGGCTGCCGCCGATGGGGCGGCCGAGCGGATGCTCCCCGAGCACGGCCTCGAAGAAGCGCTCGTTCGCGACATCCCCCGGGTCGTCGCCCGCCATCGAGAGCTCCTCGAGGATGACGCCCCGCTCGTTGTCGAACTCGACCGGGTCGAGCAGCGACGACGTGAACATGTCGGCGAGCACCTGCACCGCCATCGGCAGGTCGCGATCCTGCACCTTGGCGTAGTAGCAGGTGTACTCCTTCGCCGTGAGCGCGTTGTGCTCGCCGCCGACGGCGTCGAAGGAGATGGCGATGTCGAGCGCCGTGCGGCTCGTGGTGCCCTTGAACAGCAGGTGCTCGAGGAAGTGGGTCGACCCGTAGGTGGCAGGGTGCGCGGCATCCGCCTGCTGCTCGTCTCGCGAGCCGACCGCGACCCAGAAGCCGATGGTGACGCTGCGACTGCCCGGCACCTGCTCGCTGAGCACCCGAACTCCCGACGGGAGCACGCTGCGCCGAACTCGCGCGTCGCCTGCGGCTGTGAAGGAGAGTTCGGCCTGGCCGAGTGGGAGGTCGACAGCGCCGTTCATCCCGTCCAGCCTATGGCACCCGGACGTGCGGCGGTCGGATGCGTCGGCCCGCGGGCGCGGCGTCGGCCGAGCGGTCGCGCCGAGCGGTCGTGCGAGCGGGTCGGGCCGCTGCTAGGCCGACGCGCGATCGAGCTCGACGAGCTCGGAACGGTGCAGTTCGACGGATGCCGCGGCCATGAGCGCCTCGACCTGGTCGGGCTTCGTCGCGCTCACCACCGGCGCGGCCACGGTGGGCTTGGCCAGCAGCCAGGCCAGTGCGATGGTCGCGGGCTGCACGCCGTGGGCGAACGCGATCTCGTCGAGCGCGGTGAGGACGCGGTGGCCGCGTCGTCCGAGGTGGCGGGCGACGCGTTCGCCGCGTGCGTCGCGACGCACCTCGGAGCGGCGGCGCACCTGGCCGCCGAGGAACCCGTTCGCGAGCGCGAAGTACGGCAGCACGGCGAGGCCCTGGGCATGGGCGACGAGCTCGGTGGCACCCTCGAAGGGTCGACGGTCCATGAGGTTGTACCGGGCGGTGAGGAGCTCGAAGCGCGGCAGGCCGTTGGCGGCGAGGACACGCGCCTCGATGAGCCGCTCGGGCGAGAAGTCGGAGGCGCCGATGGCGAGCACCTTGCCCTCGGTGATGAGCGCGTCGACCGCGCCGAGGCTCTCCTCGAGGGGCGTCTCGGGGTCGTCTCCGTGGAAGAACAGCACGTCGATGCGATCGGTGCCGAGCCGGTCGAGGGACGCCTCGACCGCCGCTCTGAGGTCGACCGGAGCCAGCCCGTGGTGGTCGGGGTGGCGTCCGACCTTCGTCATGACGCGCATCCGATCGCGCGTGTGCCGGGTGCGCAGCCAGGAGCCGATCATCGTCTCGCTGCGGCCGGCCGCGTAGCTGTCGGCCGTGTCGAGCAGGTCGCCGCCGGTGCCGGCGAAGCGGTCGAGGACCGCGTGGGAATCTTCGGCGCCGAGCGTCCATCCGAAGGTGCTGCCGCCGAGCGCGATGGGGTGTGCCAGGATGCCGGTCTCACCGAGGGTCGCGGGCATCGGCACCGTGATCGGCCCCGAGAGCGTGTTCGACTCGACGGTCTCGACGCGGAGCGCCGGCGTCGTCGACGCGGTGACGCTCAGGACGTCGTCGCGCCCCAGATTCGCGAACTCCTCGATGACCGCCGAACCCGCGACGCTCGCCGCGTTGGCTCGGTAGGTATGCCGTCGTGCCACGCGCCCCTCCTCCCCAGGATTGACTCCGAGAATACGTCCTCGGGGTACGCGTCCCCCGCCAGACAGGGCGAAACGGGATGAACCGTTACCGAATCGTTTGCGGTCCGGCCACTGGTGTCCCCCGAACGGGCGGCGTCGGCGATGGAGGCGCGGGCCCGCAGCCACGCGGGCGTGCTTCTGCGCGCCGGTCGACTAGCCGCGGCTGGAGCGGCGCACGACGGCCTCGGCCTGGCGGAGCACGGGCGCGTCCACCATCCCACCGCGGAACGCGAAGACGCCCGCACCGGCCCCGGCCGCTACGGCCAGCACGGCACGGGCCCACTCGAGGCGCTCCGGGTCGGGCCGGTAGGCCGCACGGACGACGTCGACCTGCGAGGGGTGGATGCACGCCGTGGCGGCGAATCCCACGGCGACGGCGTCCTCGGCCTCCTGCCGGAGGCCCTCGAGGTCGGCGATGTCGAGGTGCACGGTGTCGATGGCGGCGACGCCGTGGGCGCCCGCCGCGAGGAGCACCTGCGATCGGGCGTGCGT
>NZ_JBFUCL010000024.1:0-19945 GCF_056405255.1 Agromyces sp. P1_H4
CGGGCGGCTCTGGGGCGGCCTGCGGGAGCGGTTCGAGCGTGGCGAGTCGGCGCTGAGGATTGCCCTGTCATGAGCGAGGCATCCGCTCACCCCGTCTCGATCACCGCATGTCCCGACGGCCCCCTGCTCGTGCGCGGCGACCTGGAGCTCTTCGACGACGACGGCCAGCCCGTTCAGCCCAACCGGCGGACGTTCGCGCTGTGCCGCTGCGGCGCCTCGGCGATCCGCCCGTTCTGCGACGGATCCCACAAGCTCGTCGGCTTCCGAACGAGTCCGCCGTCGCGGACACCGGCCGTCACCTTCGACGAGGCGTGATGCCCGCCGCTGCGTCGAGCGGGCTGCACGCGGAGGTGCGCGAGCATCGCCGCGAGTTCCTCGACCGGCTCGCGGAGTGGGTGCGCATCCCGTCGATCGCCGGCGACCCCGACTACGCCGCCGCGCTGCCGCAGTCGGCGAACCACCTCGCCGGTCTCTGCCGCGCCGTCGGCTTCCCCCGGGTCGAGGTCTGGCCGCAGGGCGACACCACCGCCGCCGTGTTCGCCGAGTGGCGCGCGGATGCCGCGGCGCCCACCGTGCTCGTCTACAGCCACCACGACGTGCGCGCCGTCATCGGCGAGCCGTGGCGCGAGACGGAGCCGTTCACGCCGGTGGAGCGCGACGGATGCCTCTTCGGCCGAGGCGCCTCGGACGCGAAGGGCCAGGTCATCGCCCACCTCTGGGGTCTTCGCGCGCTGCTCGCCGGCGGCCGCCGCACGCCACCGGTGACGCTGAAGCTCCTCGTCGACGGCGAGGAGGAGCTCGGCTCCCCGAACCTCGCGGACCTGCTCGACGCGCATGCCGCCGACCTCGGGTGCGACCTCATCGTCTACTCGGACACGACCCTGCTCGACCCGGCGCGCCCGGCCGTGACGACCACCGTCCGCGGCATGATCGGCGCGGAGCTCACCGTGCACGGCCCCACGCACGACGTGCACAGCGGGGCGGTCTCGGGACCGTCGCCCAACCCGATCCTCGATCTCGCGACGCTCCTCTCCGCGCTGCACGACGCGGACGGCCGCGTCACCCTGCCGGGCTTCTCCGACCACGTCACGACGCCGACGCCCGAGGAGCGCGAGTCGTACGCGGCCCTCGAGCTCGACGACCGGTGGTGGCTACGAGAGTCCGACACCGGCCGCATCACCGGCGAGCGCGGCTACTCCGTGCCCGAGCTGCTCTGGGCCCGGCCCGCGATCGAGGTGATCAGCGTCAGCGGCGGCGACCTCCAGGAGCTTCCCCGGGCCGTCATCCCCGCATCGGCCAGCGCCGCGCTCAGCATCCGGATCGTGGAGGGCCAGACCCCGGAGGAGGTCGCGGCGCAGCTCGAACGATGGGTGGCCGAGGAGTCGGCGGCACGCGGCATCCGTGCCGAGGTCTCGATCTCACGGAAGACGGCGGAGGCCCCGTACCGCACGCCGGAGCATCCGGCCGTCGAGGCCCTGGCCGAGGCCATGCGCATCGGGTTCGGCGTCGACGCAGTGGGACGGATGGGCAACGCAGGCGGCGGCCCGGCCGAGCTCCTCGCCCGCACGATGGACGCGCCACTCGTCTTCTTCGGAACGGGGCTGATCAGCGACCGCTGGCACGGCTCCGACGAACGAGTGCGCATCGACGTCCTGGAACACGGGGCCGCGACGCTGGCGGCGCTCTGGCCGCTCCTCGCCGACGCGATGCAAGACGAGGACGCGGGCGCCTGAACACCCAGGACGTGATTCCACCCGGTCGGCGCAGTCAGTCCCCGGTGACGTCCTCTTCGTCCTCCATGGCGAACGTCTCGAGGTCATCGCCCGCCGCCGTGGCGGCGTCCCCGGCACCCTCCGCACCCTCGGCGCCCTCGGCGCCCTCGTGCAACGTGCCCGTCCCGTCGGGATAGCCCGCCTCGTCGGGGTACTCGTACTCCGTGCCGTCTCCGCTCATCGCGGTCCCCTTTCGCGATCGGATGCCGCAGTGGGGCATCCGGGTTCGGGCCACGATACCCGGCGACGAGAGGATCGACCACGGGTTGCGGCGATCGGGCGGTTCGGTCACCGGGAGTATGGTGAGCGCGTGAGCCAGACCCCAGGTCGCGTGACGCCGGGCCTCGGATGAGGGTGGGTGTCGTCGGTGGAGGCGCCGCTGGATTGACCACGGCCTGGCTCCTCGAGCGCGAGCACGACGTGACGGTCTTCGAACGCGAGGCCCGGCTCGGCGGCCACGCGCACACCGTCGAGATCGACGTGGACGGACGGCGACTCGGAATCGACGCCGGCTTCCAGTTCTTCGCACCCGGGGCGACATACGCCACCTTCAACCGCCTGCTCGACCTGCTCGGGGTGGCGCGAGCGTCGTACGCCGCGTCGCTCACGGTGTACGACGCGCGGCGAGATCGGCCGGTCGCGATGCCGCCGTTCCGTGCCGGCGCGCCGATCCTGTCGTCATTCAGTCCCACGACCCTGCGCACGCTCATCCGGTTCCGCGCATTCCTCCACGACCTGCCCGCCTTCCTCGCGCGACACGACACGTCCGTCACGGTCGCCGAATACCTCGAACGCGCACGGCTGCCGAGGGCGTTCGTCGACGGATTCCTCCTGCCGTTGCTCTGCTCCTTCTGGTGCGTGGAGCTCGCGGAGTTCCGCGGATTCGCGGCCTACAACGCCCTCTACTACCTGGGATCGAACGCGAACAGCGGGCTCCGAGCGCCCGTGCAGAGCGAGATCCCCGGCGGGATGCGGGTCTACGTCGACGCGCTCGTGAACGACCTCACCCGCACCCGCATCCGTCTGGACTCCGGGATCCGCGGTGTGACGCGCCGTCGCGGGCAGTTCGACGTCGAGCAGCAGGACGGGACGGTGCACACCTTCGATCGGCTCGTCCTCGCGTGCAATCCGCGGCGGGCCGCCGCCCTGATGGACGGGCTCACCGGACATGAGGCGGAACGCGAACTGCTCGGTCGATTCGAGACCTTCGACACGAGGATCGCGATCCACGGCGACCGCCGCCTGATGCCACGGGACGAGGCATCCTGGTCGGTCGTCAACGCGCGGTGGGACCGAGCCCACAGCGCATTGACCGTGTGGGACCCACGGCGTGGCCTTCCCGTGTTCAAGAGCTGGATCACCTACGCGACCGAACTCCCCGATCCGCTCTACGCCGTGGTCACGTATAAGCACGGCATGGTCACGCCCACCTACTTCGATGCGCAGGCCCGGCTCAGGGAGCTGAACGGACGGAACGGGCTGTGGCTCGCCGGGGTCGCCACGCACGACGTCGACTCGCACGAGGGCGCGGTGCGCTCCGCGGTGACGGTCGCGCGCGGCCTCGCGCCCGATTCGTGGCGCCTGCGTCTGCTCTCAGCACAGACCTGAGGTGTCGACGTGCCGCCCGTCAAGGGCCCGCACTACGGCGTGAGTACCTCGGGCGAGCCGACCGGAGCATCCGCGCCCATCTCGTCGGCGATGCGGTTCGCCTCGGCGATGAGCGTCGCGACGATCTCGGACTCGGGCACGGTCTTGATGACCTCGCCCTTCACGAAGATCTGCCCCTTGCCATTGCCGGATGCCACGCCGAGGTCGGCCTCGCGGGCCTCACCCGGACCGTTCACGACGCAGCCCATGACGGCCACGCGCAACGGCACGGTCATGCCCTCGAGCCCGTCGGTCACGTCGTTGGCGAGCTTGTAGACGTCGACCTGCGCGCGCCCGCACGACGGGCAGGACACGATCTCGAGGCGGCGCTCGCGGAGGTTCAGTGACTGCAGGATCTGCAGGCCGACCTTGACCTCCTCGACGGGCGGTGCCGACAGCGAGACGCGGATCGTGTCGCCAATGCCCTCGGAGAGGAGGATGCCGAACGCCGTCGCGCTCTTGATGGTGCCCTGAAACGCCGGGCCGGCCTCGGTCACGCCGAGGTGCAGCGGCCAGTCGCCGCGTTCGGCGAGGAGCCGGTAGGCCTTCACCATGACGATGGGGTCGTTGTGCTTCACCGAGATCTTGAAGTCGTGGAAGTCGTGCTCCTCGAAGAGGCTCGCCTCCCACACGGCGCTCTCGACGAGCGCCTCGGGCGTGGCCTTGCCGTACTTCTGCAGCAGGCGCGGGTCGAGCGAGCCGGCGTTGACGCCGATGCGGATCGAGACGTCGGCCGCCTTGGCACGGCGCGCGATCTCGCCGACCTGGTCGTCGAACTTGCGGATGTTGCCCGGGTTGACGCGCACCGCGGCGCATCCGGCGTCGATGGCCGCGTACACGTAGTTCGGCTGGAAGTGGATGTCCGCGATCACCGGGATCTGGCTCTTCTTGGCGATGATCGGCAGCGCCTCGGCATCGTCCCGGCTCGGCACCGCCACGCGGACGATGTCGCAGCCCGACGCCGTGAGCTCGGCGATCTGCTGCAGCGTCGCGTTGATGTTGGGCGTGGGCGTCGTGGTCATCGACTGCACGCTCACCTGCGCGTCGCCGCCGACGAGCACCTTGCCGACCTTGATCTGGCGCGACTTGCGTCGCGGGGCCAGGACCTCAGGGACTTTGGGCATTCCGAGATTCACAGCAGGCACGTGTCGAGTCTACGTCCGGCCCGCTGGGCGCGGTCTCCATCGAACGGATGCTCCCTCAGCTCCGGGCGCGATCGCGGTCATCCTGCGTCGCGGCGTCGTCCTTCCGGGTCCCATCGCCGTCGTGGTCCCCGCTCCCGTCGCCATCGCCCTCGTGCTCGAGCCGGATCTGCCGGCCGAGCTCGATGTCCTCCTGCTCCTTCTTCTCGGCCTTCTCGCTCTTGCGGGTGTCGCGCGGCGGGAGCTGGATGTCCTCCTCCGCCTCGATGCCCGCCTGCAGCTCACGCCCGCGTTCGAGCTCCGCGTCGAACTCCGCACCGAAGAGCAACGCGCAGTTCGCGAGCCAGAGCCAGAGCAGGAAGACGATGACCCCGCCGAACGACCCGTACGTGCGGTCGTAGTTCGCGAAGTTGGCCACGTAGAGCGCGAAGCCCGCCGACACGATGACGAGGGCGACGATGGCGATCACTGCGCCGAGACTGATCCAGCGGAACTTGGGCTGCTTCGCGTTCGGCGTGGCGTAGTACAGGATCGCGATGGCGAGGATCAGCGCGAGCGCGAGCACCGGCCACTTCGCGATCTCCCAGACGACTCTCACGGCCTGGCCGACGCCGAGCGCGTCCCCGAGGGCATCCGTGACCGGTCCCGAGATCGCGAGGATCACCGCGATGATGACGACCAGCACGAGGGTGATGATGGTGACGAGGAGCTGCATGGGCCGCAGCTTCCAGAACGGGCGGCCCTCGTCGATCTCGTAGATCTGGTTCATCGCGCGGCTGAAGGCGCCGACGTATCCCGAAGCCGACCAGATGGCGATCAGGAGTCCGGTGACGAAGCCGAGGCCCGCCGCCGGCGATGCGCTGAAGTCCTCGATCGGCTCACGGATGATGTCGAGGGCGTCGCTGGGAGCGAACTGCTCGACGATCTTGAAGAGTCCGTTGATCGCGCGCTGGCCCTGGCCGACGAGCGCGAGCAGCGAGGTCAGCGCCAAGAGGCCCGGGAAGAGCGCGAGCACGCCGTAGTAGGTGAGCGACGCCGCGCGGTCGGGGCACTGGTCGTCGACGAACTCGCGGAAGCTCTTGCGGAACACGTACTTCCACGAGCGCTTCGTCACGTCGCCAGGCGAGTCGGGCTTGCGGCTGTCGTCGGGCGACGGTGCGTCCGACCGCTCCTGGCTGGTCCCCTTCTCGTCCACGATGTCCTCCTCGATCCACGGATGCGACGAGGCGACGTCATGCCGGACGGAAGGGCGCCGACCTCTCCGGGCGTGCTCGGCCCGTGCTTCCAGTGTTCGATGCGGCTCGAAGCGGCGATAGACCCTCCCGCCGCCGAGAACCAGCCGCTATAGTGCGGGCCGTTCCTCCTCGGACTCGCGCGAACGGATGCCGCTCAGGCCAGGCCGATCTGGCGCAGTGGCGTCCGCCTCAGACGCGGCCGACGCCGATATTGACAGGCGCCGAGATCTGGACCTCCGACTCGCTCCCCGGAGCCTGCACGACGACCGAGTAGGCGTTCACCTTTCCCTCGATCTCGGGTGGGCCGAGCTCGGGCCCGGTCTCCACGGCGATCTCGACGAACGGGCCGTCGGGATGCGGCTGCCCGAGCCCGGCGGCGAGTTCCTCGAGGTCCCCGCCCACCGCGAAGCCCGGGGTGGTCGTGATGGCCACGCCGCGCGCCTCAGGACCGGCAACCTGCACGAACAGGTTCATGTCCACGTAGTCGGGGCGGTCATCGGGTATCCACACGGACCGGTCGTCCTCGGCGAACTGGCCCATGTGATCGTCGCGGACCTGGAATCCGTCCCAGCGAAAGACCGTGGCCGGCCGCGATTCGCAGCAGCGCCCGGGAAACTCCTCGACCACAGGCTCCCCACCGAAGGCCACGCTCAGAACGCCGACGATCTCCTCGGCCGTCAGATCGTAGGAGAGTGTCTGCACGACGGCGCCCGAGGCGTCCTGCAGGTCGAGCTGCTCCGGACGCACGACGATCGTGGCGATGACCGGCTCACCTCCTTCGCCTCCGGTCGGCGTCGGGCCCGACTCAGCGAAGGGCGTCGAGGACGAACCGGTCTCAGCCGGGGGCGCGTCCCGATGCACCCGGTGAACGCCATGGCGAGGATGACGGCCACAGCCGCGAGGGCACTGGTCCGGATCACGCGGCTCATCAGGCGCAGCCGTCCTCGTGCACCGACATGGGCGCGCCGATCCGCGCGATGAAGGCCTCGGCCTCATCGGGCTGGAAGTCGACACTCACCTTCTGCACGTGCTCGGTGCCGTCGGGCCACGTCTCGGGTTGGGAGATGAAGTCCACGTAGGGTCCCGAGCAGCCCGACGGGTTCGTCTGGATCGCGGGATCGCTCGTCAGGTCCGCCCACGACCCGCCGACCTGGCGTCCGCCGAGGTCGGTCAGCGCGACGCCGAATGCTTCGGGAGCCGTGAACTGCACCCGGAACGCAGGGAGGTAGAGGTTCGACCCGGCCGATTCCACGTCGGCCCAGTTGTCGACGTAGCGCATCTCCCAGAGCGTGAAGCCCGCCCAGCGGTGGGCGGTGCTGGGAGCGTCATGGCTGCTGCCTCGATACTCCTCGTCCGTCGGCACCGACCCGAAGACCACCGTGAACGCGTCAAGCGCCGCCGACGGGTCGGAGAGATAGCCCAGCTCGGTGACGACGGCGCCTTCCCGATCGACGAGTTGCAGCGCCTCAGGACGCATCACGAGCGTCGTGACCGTGGACAGCGGATCGACGGGGACCTCGGTCGGCGTCGGAGACGCCGCAGCCGCCGGCGAGGCCGGCGAAGGCGACACGACCGGCGACGGCGCAGCGCATCCGGTGAGGACGAGCAGCAGCGCGGCGACGAGCGAGACTCGGGCTGAAGTGAACCGAGGCATGGAACTCCGAATCAGGAAAGCGGAGGCATCCGTCCGATGCCCGTGCGAAGATCATGCCAGCAACGCGACCCGCGGGATCACGAGTGCGCGCAACGAATCGGCAACACTTCGCCGTCCGCCGACGCCGGGTTCAGGCTTCGAGGAGCTCCAGCAGCGCCGCCCGGAACTCGGCCGGCTTCTCGAGGTGCGGCGAGTGGCCGCAGTGCCCGAGCTCGAGCTCCCTGACCGCGCCGCCCTCGGCGGCGTAGCGATCGAGCACCGCCCGGGTCTGCGCGAGCATCGGCTGCGCGGGGGCGACGTCGTCGCCGGGCCAGCCCGGGATGATGCCGGCCTTGCCGAGTTGGTTGAGGTCGAAGAACGACGCGTCGCCGACGATCGCGTCCTGCGCACCGTGGATCCAGAGGATGGGCGGCTTGGGCTCCACCTCGACGATGGCCGACGTGTCGAACACGGTGGGCGCCATCGTGTTGAGCACGCCGCGGGTTCCCGGCGCGAAGCCCGGCCACGAATCGGAGGGTGTCGCGTCGCCGGGGTAGTGGTCGAGGCCGGTGCGCGTCGACAGCATCGACTCGACCCAGATGTCCTCGTACTCCGACGCGAATCCGGGCGCGACATAGCTCGAGCGGTACACCGCCCGCGGCGAGCCCTGGTCGTCGGATCGGTCGCCCGCGGCCAGCCTCGCCACGAAGTCAGGATTCGCTCCCCCGCCGCCCGTGCCCGCCGCATCCGTCGTCAGCAGCGAGCCATCGAGGGCCGTGCCGCCGAACCCGTAGGGCGACACCGTCGACTGCAGCGTCAGGCTGGCGACGAGCTCGGGGCGGTCGAGCAACAGCTGCATCGCCACGCCCCCGCCCATGCTCCACCCGACGAGGTGCACGGCACTGAGACCGAGCTCGTCGATCACCGACGCGACGTCGTCGGAGAAGTCGCGCACGCCGCGGCTCGCGTCGACGGGCAGCGGGTCGCTGTCGCCGAATCCGCGCAGGTCCACGGCGATGGCACGGATGCCGCGGGGCAGGTCGAGCATCGTCGGCTGCCAGAACAGCGACGACGACACGTTGCCGTGCACGAACACCACGGTGCGCACCACATCGGCCGCGGCATCCGCCTCGCGCTCGAGCACGTTGGCCGTGAGTCGCGGAGTGGTGACCCGCTGCACCCGGATGCCGGGGAAGATCGTCTCGACCATCGCCGCGCTCACTCCGACACGGCGTTGGTGTCGAGCGGCGGCTCGGTGGCGGCGACGACCTCGTCGACGGTGACGCCCGGCGCGCACTCGACGAGCACGAGTCCGTCGGAGGTGACGTCGATGACGGCGAGGTCGGTGATGATGCGGTCGACCACGCCCTTGCCCGTGAGGGGCAGGGAGCACTGGTTCACGATCTTCGGCGAGCCGTCCTTCGCGACGTGCTCCATGAGCACGATGCGCCGGCGCGCGCCGTGCACGAGGTCCATCGCGCCGCCGGGGCCCTTCACCATCTTGCCGGGGATCATCCAGTTCGCGAGGTCGCCCGTGGCCGACACCTGCATGGCTCCCAGGATGGCCGCGTCGATCTTGCCGCCGCGGATCATGCCGAAGCTCGTCGCGGAGTCGAAGTAGGCGGCGCCCGGGAGCACCGTGACGGTCTCCTTGCCGGCGTTGATGAGGTCGGGGTCGACCTCGTCGTCGGTCGGGTACGGCCCGACGCCGAGGATCCCGTTCTCCGACTGCAGCAGGATGGTGACGCCCTCGGGCACGTAGTTCGGCACGAGCGTGGGAAGCCCGATGCCGAGGTTGACGTAGGAGCCGTCGCCGAGCTCCCGGGCGGCCCGGGCGGCCATCTCGAATCGCGTCAGCGCCATCTCAGTTCTCCCTCACGGTGCGCCGCTCGATGCGCTTCTCGATGTCGGTGCCGACCACGATCATGCGGTCGACGTAGATGCCGGGCAGGTGCACGGCGTCGGGGTCTAGGTCGCCGGGCTCGACGAGCTCCTCGACCTGCGCGATGCAGACGCGCCCGGCCATCGCGGCGAGGGGCGAGAAGTTGCGCGCCGACTTGTCGAACACGAGGTTCCCGAAGCGGTCGCCCTTCAAGGCGTGCACGAGGGCGAAGTCGGTCGTGATCGCCTCTTCGAGCACGAACTCACGGGGCTCGCCGGCGAACTCGAACGTCTGCACGGGCTTCGGCGGGCTCGCGATCGCGATCGACCCGTCGGACTGGTAGCGCCGCGGCAGCCCGCCCTCGGCGACCTGCGTGCCGACTCCCGTCTGCGTGAAGAACGCCGCGATGCCGCTGCCGCCCGCACGGAGCTTCTCTGCGAGGGTGCCCTGCGGCGTCAGCTCGAGTTCGAGCTCGCCCGAGAGGTACTGGCGCTCGAACTCCTTGTTCTCGCCGACGTACGACGAGGTCATCTTGGCGATCCGCTGCTGCGCGAGCAGCACGCCGAGGCCCCAGTCGTCGACGCCGCAGTTGTTCGAGACGACGGAGAGCCGGTCGACGCCCGCATCGAGCAGCGCCTGGATCAGCACCATCGGGATGCCGCAGAGCCCGAACCCGCCGACGGCGAGGCTGGCTCCTGATGGGATGTCGGCGACCGCCTCTTGAGCGGACCCGACGACTTTGTCGAGTGTCACGATGCACCTTCCTGTGTGTCCGTCGCCTCGATGCGGGCGCGGATGACGGGGATCACGCTACCCGCACCCGCCTCCGACATGACGATGGTGTAGTGGTTGACGTCGGCGACGTCATGGACGACGAGCTGGGGCATCCGCTCGGCCCACTCGGCGACGATGGACTCGGGATAGAGCGGCGCCGCGTCGAGCAGGCCGCGGGGCGCGCGGAAGAAGTCGACCGGGCCGGGAGCGGCCAGGAGGGCCCGGCCGTAGCCCGCGGAGCCGTCGAGCTCGACCGCGTTCACGGCGACCGCGWCGGCGCTCGCCGAGCTGCGCAGCGACGGCTCCTCGCCGACGATGTCGTAGTCGACGTACGCCTCGATCGCGCTGTTCCAGTACGGGCCGAGGGCCGGATGCCGCCGCCAGAAGTCCACGTAGGCGCCACGACTCGGGAAGGTCATGGAGAGCCGCTCGAGCGCGGGACCGAGCAGCACCGCCGGCAGGTCGTCGGGCGCGATGCCGTCGGGATTGGGCACCGGCAGTCCGCCGTCGATGAGGGCGAGCCCGGCCACACGGTCGGGGTGCCGCTCGGCGAAGCGCACCGACACGAACGCGCCCATCGAGTGGCCCACCACGAAGACCCGTTCGACGCCCTGCGCATCCAGGACCGCCGCGAGGTCGTCGGCGTGCTGGACGAGCCCATAGGGCGCCGGGAGGGCGTGGCTGCGTCCGCGTCCGCGCAGGTCGGGCGCGATCACCCGCCGGTCGGGGAGCGCCGCCGCGAAGAGGTCCCAGTTGCGGTGGGTGGCCGTGATCCCATGCACCGCGAGCACGGGCGTGCCCGCGGCATCCGGTCGCCATTGTCCGCCCGCGAGCGAGCCGCCGGCGACGGGCGCGGCGAATGCGGTGTCGCTCATCGTGCGCTCCATCCGCCGTCCATCGTGTAGCTCGCACCCGTGACCATTCCGGCGTCGGGGCCGGCGAGCCACAGGGCGAGGCTCGCGACCTCGGACGGCTCGACGAGGCGCTTGATCGCCGACTCGGTGAGCATGATCTTCGGCACCACCTCCTCCTCGGAGATGCCGTGCAGGCGCGCCTGGTCGGCGATCTGCTTCTCGACGAGGGGGGTGCGCACGTAGGCGGGGTCGATGCAGTTGGACGTGACCCCGTGCGGGCCGCCCTCGAGCGCGGTGACCTTCGACAGTCCCTCGAGGCCGTGCTTGGCGGCGACGTAGGCCGACTTGAACGCCGACGCGCGCAGCCCGTGCACGCTCGAGATGTTGATGATCCGGCCGAAGCCGCGCTCGTACATACCCGGCAGGGCGGCGCGGATCAGCAGGAAGGGCGACTCGAGCATGAGCCGCAGGATGAGCGCGAACCGCTCGGGCTCGAAGTCCTCGATCGGACGAACGTGCTGGATCCCGGCGTTGTTCACGAGGATGTCGGCCTCGAGCGAGAGGTCGGCGAGCGCAGCGGTGTCGCCGAGGTCGACCTGCCAGGCCTCCCCGCCCAGTTCGTCGGCGACCCGCTCGGCGGCCTCGCCGTTCAGGTCGGCGATCACGACGCGCGCTCCGGCCGCCGCGAAGGCGCGCGCGCACGCCTCGCCGATGCCGCTCGCGCCACCGGTCACGACGGCGCGCCGCCCGCTGAGATCGGTCACGATTCCTCCTTGTCGGGCGCGTCCTCGCGCCGGTCTCCTGCGAGCTCGGGGCGGCCGAGGGCTCCCCCGATGAAGCGCATCATCTCGTCGAGCACGTGCTGGGGCACCTCGCGGGTGCCGCTCGCGGTGGGGTCGGCGTCGTCGCCGGGCGCCGCGTCGCCGTCGCCCCAGAGCACCCAGCGCATGCCGATCATCTCGCCGATGCCCATGAGGGCCCAGGCCGCCACCGTGGGGTCGATGTCGCCGATCTCCCCGTCGTCGGCGGCGTCGCGGAGCCCGTCGATGTAGCCCTCGACGATGCGCGTGTAGTGCAGCCGCAGCGCGTCGGGCGAGACGAGCTCGGCCTCGCGGACGACGCGGTAGAGCGCCGGATGCTCCGCGGTGAACCGGAAGAACGCGGCGAAGCCGGCCCGCTCGGCCTCGAGCCGGCTCGATGCGCCCCGAGAGCCTTCGCTCATGGCCTGACGGACACGACGGTTCAGGTCTTCCACGAGCTCGTTGAAGATGTCGAGCTTCGTGTCGAAGTACAGGTAGAAGGTGCCCTGGCCGACGCCGGCGCGATCGGTGATGCGCGAGACGGATGCCTCGTGGTAGCCGTGCTCGGCGAACACGCGCTCGGCCGCGGCGAGCAGCCTGCGGCGTGTCTCGACCCCGCGGGCGGTGCGCGGTGCGGCGCTCATCGCGCTTCCTCCGATCCGACGGATGCCGCGGTGTAGCCGGCTGTGCGCTCGGCGAGCACGCGGCGCAGCACCTTGCCCGCCGTGGACCGCGGGAGCTCGTCGACGAAGTGCACCTCGCGCGGCACCTTGTAGCGGGCGAGGGACGCGGAGGCGAACTCGACCAGCTCCGCGGCATCCGTCGCCCGGCCACGGTGCGCGACGACCCAGGCCGCGCCCGCTTCGCCCCACCGCTCGTCGGGTACGCCCACCACGGCGACATCGGCGACGGCCGGATGCCCCATGAGGACGGCCTCGACCTCTGCGGGGGCGACGCCCTCGCCGCCCGAGATGTAGATGTCCTTGATGCGATCGACGATCGTGAAGAACCCGTCGGCGTCGCGGCGCACGAGATCGCCGGTGCGCAGCCATCCATCGACCAGGGTCGCCTGCGTCGCAGCGGAGTCGCGGAAGTACCCCGCGAACACCGACGGCCCCTGCACGAGCAGTTCGCCCTCGGCCGCGCCGTCGAGGTGCTCGCCCGTCGCGGGATCGGCGACCGCCACGTCGACGTGAGGATACGGCTTGCCGGCCGAGCCGGCGCGCACGCGCGCGTCCTCGTCGGGGAGGCACAGCACGTTCGGCGACGCCTCGGTGAGTCCGTACCCCTGGGTGAGCGCCACCCCGCGTGCGTGCCAGGTGCGCAGCAGCGCGGGCGGCATGGGGGCGCCCCCCACGATCGCGTGCGCGAGGCTCAACAGGTCGGTGCCGGCGAAGTCGGGATGCTGCGCGAGGAAGAGGTAGTTGGCGGGCACGCCCATCATGGTCGTGATGCCGCGCTCCTGGATCAGGTGCAGCACCCGGCCGGGATCGAAGGTGCGCTCGAGCACGACCGTGGCTCCCGTCCACCAGGCCAGCAGCGGCTGGATGTTCCACCCGCCGACGTGGTACTGCGGGAGGACCGCGAGCACGGTGTCGCCCGCGCCGATCTCGGCGATGCGCGAGAGCGAGAGGTTCGTGAAGAAGCAGTTGCGATGCGTGAGCACGGCACCCTTGGGAGTGGCGGTCGTGCCCGAGGTGAAGATGATGAGCAGCGCGTCGTCGTCGGCGACGTCGCGACGGGTTCCGGATGCCGCGCGGCGGGCGTCGACGGCTGGCGGGGGCACCTCCGCCTCGACCCCGTGCGCACCGAGCGGCGCGTTGGGGATGCGCTGCGGCAGGCGTGACAGTGTCGCCCGCGCGAGCGACTCGAACTCGCTCTCGAGGAGGAGGAGCGCCGGGTCGGCGATCTCGAGCTGTTCGGCGAGCTCGCGCGGGGCCAGCCGCCACGACAGCGGCACGAGCACGAGGCCGGCCTTGGCACAGGCGAAGAACAGCACGACATGGTCGGCGCTGTTGCCGGTGATCGTCGCGATGCGGTCGCCGATCGCGTAGCCGGCCGCTCGGAACGCCTCCGCGAGCCGTTCCGAGCGGGCGTCGAGCTCGCGATACGTCACGACGACGCCGCGGTCGTCGATCGCGATGCGCTCGGGGGTGGCGCGGGCTCGGTCCCGGGTCCAGCGTCCGAGCGTGTTCAGGCCGTCAGGCATCCACGGCCTCCTCCGTCTCGACCGGATGCTGCTTCCGGCCCGTGCTGATGCGCTGCGGGATTCCCGCGATCCCCCCGGGAAGGAACAGCACCACGAGGATGAACAGCGTGCCCAGGATGAACAGCGGCTCGGACAGCGGCACCCGGAGCACGGCGGGCAGTCCGGCGATGACGTCGGAGCCCGCGAGCGCCGTGAGCCGCTGATCGAGCAGTGTGTAGACGATACCGCCCACGATCGCGCCCCAGCGATAGCCCACTCCCCCGAGCACCACGATGACGAGGAGCGTGAGCGTGAAGTCCGCCGTGGCGATGCGCGGCGAGGCGCCCGACTGCAGCAGGAGGTAGCCCATGCCGGCGATCGCGGCGAGCACCGACGCGACGATGAAGACGAGCAGCTTCACGGTGTAGGGCCGCAGGCCGATGACGCGCACCCGCAGTTCGTTCTCCCGAACTGCCTCGGCCACGCGACCGGCGCGGCTGCGCTCGACCCACAGCACGACCAGGTACACGAAGACGAGCACGCCGAGCGCGAGCCAGTAGAGGTTCCGGGTGTTCACCACGCCCACGAGCGCGTCGGGCACGTGCTCGATGTCGAGCGAGAGCCCCTCGTCGCCGCCGGTCGCGCCGCCCGGGTTGCGCCGGATGAGCACCGACCCGGCCTGCGCGAACGCGAGCGTGACCATCGCGAACGAGATGCCGGTGACCCGCAGGGCGAGCGAACCGACGGTCGCGGCCAGCACGATGCCGAGCACGAGCGTGACCGCGATCGAGCCGACGAAGATGAGCTCGCTCGGCCAGCCGACCGGCGCGAACGCGTCGAGGGTCATGCCGAGCCCGTAGGCGCCCGCGGCGAAGAACAGCGCGTGGCCGAACGAGAGCAGCCCGGCGAGCCCGAACATCATGCGGTAGCTCAGGGCGAGCGCCGCGATGAGCATCGCGTAGGCGAGCAGCTGCAGGGTCCCGGGCGTGTAGGTCGGGCCGGGCAGCACGCCCGGGAGATCGAGGGCGAGCAGCGGCAGGATGGCGAGGACGACGACGAGGGCGACGCCCCCGCCGATCAGGAGCAGCGTGCGACGGCCGGATGCCACGGCCGAGCGCTCGCCTGAGTCGGCCCGCTCGACGGGGTCGACGGGGTCGACCCCGCGCGTCGGCGACGCGGCATCCGTTCTCTGCGGGTTCATGCKACCTTCCCCATGAGTCCACGCGGGCGCACGAGCAGCACCGCGGCGAGCGCGACGACCACGACGAGGTCGCCGGTGCCGCCCAGGTAGTAGTTGGCGAACTGCTGCAGCACGGCGACGAGCACCGACGCGATCGCCGCCCCGGTGAGCGACCCCAGCCCGCCGATCACCGTGACGATGAAGGCGAAGATGAGCAGCACCGAGCCGAGGTGCGCCGACACGTAGCCGTAGTAGACCGAGGCGAGCACGCCCCCGAGCCCGGCCGCCGCCCCGCCGATCGCGAAGACGATCGTGAACGACCGACGGACGTCGATGCCGAGCGCGGTGACCATCGACCGGTTCTCGACGCCGGCGCGGATGATGAGCCCGTACCGGGTGCGCTGGAGGAACAGCACGATGCCGGCGAGCACCAGCGCGGCGCAGGCGATGAGCAGGAACCGGTCGTTCGGGATCTTCGCCCCGAGGATCTCGGTGGTCTGGCCGAGCCACTCGGGCTTCTGCGTGTAGATCGGGTCGGTGCCCCAGATGCCCTCGAACAGGGCCACGCTCGCGAGCGCGAGGCCGACGGTGACGAGCGCCTGCTCGATGTGGCGTTCGTAGAGCCGGCGGATGAGGAGGTACTCCGTCGCCGCGGCCACGACCGCGCCCACGACCATCCCGACGACGGCCGAGACGGCCAGGCCCGCCCAGGTGCCGTCGGAGACGCGGCGCCCGACCTCCCAGCCGAGGAACGCCGAGATCGTGAGGAACGAGCCGTGCGCGAAGTTCAGCACGCCCATGAGCCCGTAGATGAGCGACAGGCCGCTGGCGACGAGGAAGTACAGTGCGCCGAGGCCGAGCCCGGTGATGAGGAGCAGTAGCAGCGTGCTCATCGTGCCCCTCCCTTCGAGGCGTCGCGTTCGTGCGGGGCATCCCTGCCGTCTGCGGCGTCGTGGACGCCCAGGTAGCGCTGGATCCGGTCCTCGTCATCGAGCAGGTCGGATGCCGCGCCGGTGAACACCACCCGGCCGCCCGAGAGCACGACGACGCGCTCGGCGAGCCTGCGCACCACCTGCAGGTTCTGCTCGACGAGGAGGATCGGCACGGTGGTCGCCGCCTCGGCGAGCGCCGCCGCCACCTCGTCGACGATGCGGGGCGCGAGCCCCTTCGTCGGCTCGTCGACGAGGAGCAGCCGGTTCTCGTTCACGAGTGCGCGGGCGAGGGAGACCATCTGCTGCTGTCCTCCCGAGAGCGTGCCCGCACGTTGCGCCCGCCGTTCCACGAGGTCGGGGAAGAGGCGATCGACGAGGTCGCGGCGCGGCCGGTCGTCGCGCTCGGCGAGGCGGAGGTTCTCGGCGACGGTCAGTGCGCCGAAGACCTCGCGGTCCTCGGGCACGTAGCCGACGCCGCGCTGCACGATCCGGTGGGTGGGCAGTCGGTCGACGCGCGTGCCGGCGAGGCGAACTTCGCCGGTGCGTTCGATGAGGCCGAGGATCGACCTGATCGTCGAGGTCTTGCCGACGCCGTTGCGTCCGAGGAGCGCCGTGACGCCGAGCGCCGGGACCTCGAAGGACACGTCCTCGACGACCTGCTGGCCGGCGATGCGGCCGCTCAGCCGGTCGACGACGAGGATGGGCTCGCTCACACCGACTCCCCCAGGTAGGCGGACTGCACGGTCGGGTTCGCCATGACGGCCTCCGGGGTGTCGACGGCGAGGAGCGCGCCGTGGTGCATGACCGCGACGCGGTCGACGAGGCCGAGCACGACCTCCATGTGGTGCTCGACCATGAGCACGGTGCGCCCGCCGCGGTGGAGGCCCCGGATGACCTCGGTGATCGCGGGCACGTCGCCCGACGCGACCCCGGCCATCGGCTCGTCGAGCAGGACCACCTTCGGATCCATGGCGATGAGCATGGCGATCTCGACCTTGCGCTTCTCGCCGTGGGCGAGCCCTGAGGCATCGGCATCGGCGCGATCGGCAAGGCCCACCTCGGCGAGGGCGTCGAGCGCGGCGCGGGTCGCGGCATCCGTGCGACGCGGGGTGCGGAACACGGATGCCGCGTGGCCGGCATGCGCCTGGGCGGCGAGTCGCACGTTCTCGAGCACGGTGAGCGCCGGGAACAGGCTCGACGTCTGGAACGTGCGCCCGAGGCCGGCCTTCGCACGCCGGTGGATCGGTTCCCGCGTGACCTCCTGGCCGTCGAGGAGGACGGCGCCCTCGGTGGGTCGCACCACTCCCGAGATCACGTTGAAGAGCGTCGTCTTGCCAGCGCCGTTCGGGCCGATCACTCCGAGCATCTCGCCCGCGACGACCTGGAGCGACACGTCGTGCAGGATGCGCGCCCCGCCGATGCGAAGGCCGACGTGCTCGAGCGCGAGCATCGGGTGGTCGGTCATGGCTGCTCTCGGGTCCGTTCGGTCACTCGCCGGCGACGGGCGGGGCGACCGTCTCGGCGTCGATGGTGTCGACGAGCTCGGGCGCCCAGTTCGCGCCGTCCTGCACGAGCTTGGCCTGGTACATGGGCTGGATCATGGCGTGGTCCTCCTCGCGCACCGTGATCTCGCCCTTGACCGAGTCGAAGGACCAGCCCTCGAGTGCGTCGATCATGCCGTCGACGGTGTCGCCGCCCTCGCGCACGGCCTGCACGATCATCTGCGCGGCGACGAAGCCGTCGGGCGAGAAGAGGTCGGGCGTCTCGTCGTTCGTCTCGAGGTACTCGATCATGGCGGCCTCGGCGTCGGTGCCGGCCGCACCGCCGAAGTAGTGGTTGAGGAACGAGATGTCGTCGGATGCGTCGCCGTACGCGCCGTACGTCGCCGCGTCGCCGAGACCCGTGACCACCGGTGCCGCGTCGAAGACGCCCTGCTGCGCGAGTGCCGTCCACATGGCGCCCGAGGAGGCGCCGGCCCAGGCGACGAAGACGAGGTCGGGCGACGCGGCGAGCAACTGCTGCGCGAAGGGCGTGAACTCGGTGGCGTCCTCGGCGACGAGCACGCCCTCGACGTTCGCGCCCTGGCCGCCGAGCACGGCCTGCACCGCGGCGAGGTTGCCCTGGCCGAACGCGTTGTCCTGAGCGAAGACGACGACCTTCTTGCCGTCGGGGTCGCCGATGAACGTGCCGGCGGTGGCGACGTCCTGGTAGGTCTGCCGGCCGGACCGGAACGTGTAGTCGTTCACGCCGGTGATCGCATCGGCCGCAGCGGGGCCCGAGATGTAGAGGATCTTGTTCTGCTCGGCCTGCTCGGCGAGTGCCGTCGCGATGCCCGACGCCGCGGTGCCCGCGAGGATCTGGTAGCCCTGGCCGATGAAGTCCTTGGCCTTGGAGACCGCGGTGTCGGGGTTGCCCTGGTCGTCGGCCCACTCGATGTCGAGCTCGCGGCCGTCGACGGCGCCGGTGCCGTCGGTGGCGTAGTCGAGCCCGGCCTCGAACCCCGCCGTGTAGGCGGCGCCGTACGCGGCGAGCGGCCCCGTCTGGCTCGTGAGCATCGCCACCTTGACCGGGGCTCCGGCGTCGGTCGCCCCGGCGTCGCCGCCCGTGGCCGCGGTCGGGGCGCACCCGACGAGCGCAATGGATGCGGCGGCGATGACGGCCGTCGCGAGGTACTTCTTCGTAACCCGCATGTGAGTGCCTCTCAACAGTGAATGGCTGGACGTGTGCTCCAGAACCTGACAGGTGGTTCAGGTCTCAGGAAAGTACAATAGGGTCGAACACGCAACGCTCGCAACCCGAACGAAGGAGTCCCGGAACATGAGCATCCCCGACGTCGTCATCATCGCGGGGGCTCGCACGCCGTTCGCCCGCATCAACGGCAACCTCGCGGGCCAGACGGCGGTGCAGCTCGGCACGGCCGCCATCCGCGGCGCCCTCGAGCGCGCCGGCGTCTCCCCCGACGACGTCGACGCCGTGATCATGGGTCAGGTCCTCCAGGCCGGCGCCGGCCAGAACCCCGCGAAGCAGTCCGCCGTCGCGGCCGGCATCCCGTGGCGGGTGCCTGCGACCACCATCAACAAGGTCTGCCTGTCGGGCTTGGTCGCCATCACGGATGCCGCGCGCATGATCCGCCTCGGCGAGGCATCCGTCATCGTGGCCGGCGGCCAGGAGTCGATGACCAAGGCGCCGTTGCTCGTGCCGGGATCCCGCAAGGGCTGGGCCTACGGCAGCGTCGAGATGCTCGACCACGCCGCCTACGACGGCCTCACCGACGCGTTCGACCAGGAGTCGATGGGCGCGTCGACCGAGCGCTTCAACGCCCGCTACGGCCTCACCCGCGAGGAGCAGGACGAGATCGCGGCCGCATCGCACGCGCGCGCGGGACGGGCGCAGGCCGACGGCGTCTTCGACGACGAGATCGTGCCGGTCGAGGTGCCCCAGCGCAAGGGCGACCCGGTCGTCGTCGCCGCCGACGAGGGGGTGCGCCCCGACTCGACCGCCGAGGTGCTCGGCCGCCTTCGTCCGGCCTTCGCCGAGGGCGGCGCCATCACGGCCGGCAACTCTTCACCCCTGTCCGACGGCGCGGCGGCGGTCGTGGTCGCCAGTCGCGAGTGGGCCGAGTCGCGGGGCCTTCCCTGGCTCGCCCTCATCGGCGCCTCCGGCCAGGTCGCCGGGCCCGACAACTCCCTGCACTCGCAGCCGTCCAACGCCATCGCGGCGGCCCTCGAGCGTGAGGGCGCCGCGGCATCCGACCTCGACCTCGTCGAGATCAACGAGGCGTTCGCCGCGGTGTCGTTGCAGTCGATGCGCGACCTCGACCTCTCGGCCGACGTCGTCAACGTGCACGGCGGCGCCATCGCGCTCGGCCACCCCATCGGCGCGTCGGGCGCGCGGCTCGCGCTGCAC
>NZ_JBFUCL010000025.1:0-19668 GCF_056405255.1 Agromyces sp. P1_H4
CGCCCGCCCCGTCGGAGGGCGGCGGCGCGGTGCTCGTCGGACACGGTTCGTCGGGCCCGCACGCGACGCGTCGCACCCGGCATCCCTCCCCCGGCGGCGCGCACGAGCACCTCTCGGCGCCGCCGGCACCGTCGGTGCAGCCCGTGTCGGCACCGGCGATCGGCGCGGGCGTGGGCGCTGCCGCGGCGGGGACTCCGTCGCGACCCGACTCGGGCATGCCCGTCATCGCGAAGCCGCCAATCCGCAAGCTGGCGAAGGACCTCGGGGTCGACCTCTCCCGGGTCATGCCGACCGGACCGATCGGCGACGTCACTCGCGACGACGTCATCCGCGAGGCCAGCCAGGCCAGCGTGTTCCGCAACATCCAGACGCCCGAGGCTCCCGCCGACCGCGAGACCCGCATCCCCGTGAAGGGCGTTCGCAAGGCGATCGCCGCCGCGATGGTGCAGAGTGCATACTCCGCGCCGCATGTCTCGGTCTTCGTCGACGTCGACGCCAGCCGCACGATGGAGTACATCAAGCGGCTGAAGGCGTCGCCCGACTATGCCGGCGTGCGCGTGTCGCCGCTCTTGATCATGGCGAAGGCCATGATCTGGGCTGTACGTCGGAACCCGTCGGTCAATGCGCAGTGGACCGACGAGGAGATCATCGTCAAGCACTTCGTGAACCTCGGCGTCGCCGCGGCCACGCCCCGCGGCCTGCTCGTGCCGAACGTCAAGAACGCCCAGGCGATGACGATGGTGGAGCTCGCGACCGCCCTCGAGCAGTTGACGCTCACGGCGCGCGAGGGCAGGACGCAGCCGGCCGAGATGCAGGGCGGCACCATCACGATCACGAACATCGGCGTGTTCGGCATGGACACCGGCACGCCGATCCTGAATCCCGGCGAGGTCGCGATCGTGGCGCTCGGCACCATCAAGCAGAAGCCGTGGGTGGTCGACGGTGAGGTGCGGCCGAGGTTCGTGACCACGATCGGGGCGTCCTTCGACCACCGCGTCGTCGACGGCGACGTGGCGAGCCGCTTCCTGGCCGACGTCGCCTCGATCATCGAGGAGCCCGCGCTCCTGCTCGAGTGAGGCCGGTCAGAACCGGATCTCGTAGATGATCGAGTCGTCGCTGCGACCCGCTTCGACGAGCCCGGCGTTCTCGAGCACGCGTCGCGCCGGAAGGTTCGCGATCTCGCACTCGGCGCGGGCCGCTCGAGCGCCCGTCGTGCGCACGAGTTCGACCACGGCGATCACCGCGTGGATCGCCAGCCCCTGCCCGCGCACCGCCGGGACGAGCCCGAAGGCGAACTCGACCGAGCCGTCGGCGGCCGGCGGCCCGAACACGTTCACGCCGCCGATGGTCGCGCCGTCGTTCGAGCGTCGCACGAGGTGCGGCCCGAATGGGGCCGGGTCGCCGGTCTCGCGCACGGCGCGAACGTATTCGCGGAGGAGCTCAGGCTCCTCGGTGAAGGCGTAACCCCCCTCCCAACCGTCGTGCGGATCGACCTCGCCGGAGAGGAGTCGCTCGGCATCGCCGACGGTGAAGGGATGCAACGTGAGCGGGGCCGTCGTCGTATCCACGTGCTTCATGCTCGCACGTCGGTGTGACACCCGTCGCATCCGTCCACAGGCGCTCGATTGATCGTCACGAGGAGTTCACGGGAGGGCGGCCGATGGCGTGCCTACATGGTTTTGACAATCATTATCAATAGCGGATAGTCTCGCATCCATGACCTCCCGACGATTCGGCGCTCGCCACGGCCTGCGCACGGCGCTCGCGACGGTCGCCATGGCATCCGCGGGTGCGCTCGCGCTCTCGTCGTGCGCCAGCCCCGCGGCATCCGACGAGGGCAGCGGTGGGCCGTCGATCGTGGCGACGACGACGCAGGTGGGGGACTTCACGCGCGAGCTCGTCGGAGACGACATCGAGGTGACGCAGCTGCTGGCGCCGGCGCAGAGCGCGCACAGCTTCGACCCGTCCGCCGCCCAGCTGCTCGCGCTGAGCGAGGCAGATGCCCTCGTGGTGAACGGCGCCGGACTCGAGAGCTGGCTCGACGACGCGGTGAGCGCCTCGGGGTTCGACGGCGTGCTCATCGACGCCAGCACCGGCATCGAGCTGTTCGGCACCGATGAGCACGATCACGCCACGGATGCCACTGACGAGCACACGAGCGACGAGCACGGCGATGAGCATGCCGACGAGGCATCCGCTCATGAAGGACACGACCACGGCGCCGGGAACCCGCACATCTGGACCGATCCGGCGCTCGCCGTGCACATGGTGGAGACCATCGCCGCGGGCTTGGCCGACGTGCCCGGCATCGACGCGGCAGCGGTCGAGGCGAATGAGCAGGCCTACGTCGCGAAGCTCGACGCGCTCGACGCCTGGATCCGTGAGAACGTCGACACGGTGCCGCCCGCCGAGCGGCTGCTCGTCACGAACCACGACGCCTTCACGTACTTCATCGACGCGTACGGGCTCACGTTCGTCGGCAGCGTCATCCCGAGCTTCGACGACAACGCCGAGCCCAGCGCGGCCGAGATCGACGCGCTCGTCGAGAAGATCCGTGCGACTGGGGTGCAGGCCGTGTTCTCCGAGGCGTCGATCTCGCCGAAGGCCGCGGCCACCATCGCCCGCGAGGCCGGCGTGACGGTCTACTCCGGTGACGACGCGCTCTACGGCGACTCGCTCGGTGTCGCGGGGTCGGCCGGTGAGACGTACCTCGGCAGCCAGGTGCACAACGCGACCCGCATCCTCGAGTCGTGGGGCGTCACACCTTCCCCCCTTCCGGCACTGCTGCGAGGATGACCCCATGACCGAGTCGCCCGTGCTGCGCCTGAGGGGTGCCGCCTTCACCCATCCGGGCGGCTCGGGGGTGTCGGGGCTCGAGCTCGACGTCGCCGCCGGCGACGCGGTCGCCCTGATCGGTCCGAACGGCGCGGGCAAGTCGACGCTGCTGAACGGCGTGCTCGGGCTGGTTCCGCTCACCGCGGGGAGCATGCAGATCGCCGGCTCGGGCGAACATGCCCGGAACGGAATGATCGGCTTCCTGCCGCAGTCCACCGAGCTCGACCCCGACTTCCCGATCAGCCTCGAGCAGGTCGTGATGCAGGGCCGGTATCGACGGCTCGGGTTGTTCAGGTGGCCCGGTCGTGCCGATCGGGGCGCGGTGAAGGCCGCCCTCGACGCCGTCGGACTGGGCGAGCTCGCGAAGCGTCCGTTCGGCGAGTTGTCGGGCGGCCAGCGGCAGCGCGGCCTGCTCGCCCGGGCGCTGGCGGCCCAGCCGCGGCTCCTGCTGCTCGACGAGCCGTTCAACGGTCTCGACCAGCCCAACCGCGACGCGCTCATCGCCACCATCCGCACGCTGAAGGCCCAGGGCGTGGCGATCCTCGTGTCGACGCACGACCTCGAGCTGGCCCGCGTCGTCTGCGATCGCGTGGTGCTGGTCAACGGCACGCAGCTCGCCTTCGGCCCCGTCGACGACGTGCTCACGCTCGGCAACGTGCAGGAGTGCTTCGAGGGCGTCGAGGTCGAGATCGACGAGCACACGCTGGTCGTGCCCGGCCACGAGGGCCACTGATGCCGCGTTCGGCATATGCACGCGCCAACGTGCGCGCACGGTGGGGGAGTGGGGCCGCGTGAGCCTCGGCGAGGCGCTGTTCACGGCCTTCACGGTGCCGTTCATGGCGCGGGCGCTGCTCGTCATGCTCGTGCTCGCTGTCGTCGCGGGCATCGTCGGTGTGCTCGTCAACCTCCGTGGTCTCGAGTTCATCAGCGACGGGCTGACGCACGCCGTGTTTCCGGGGCTTGCGATCGGCCTGGCGGTGGCGGGCACCGCCGGGCTCCTCCCCGGCGCGGCGATCGCGGCACTCGCCGCGGCGGTGGTGCTCACGCTCCTCGACCGGGCCGGGGTGACCTCGGATGCCGCGATCGCGATCGTGYTGACCGCCGCCTTCAGCGTCGGCGTCATCGTCGTCTCGCGGAGCGACGACTACGCCGGCGAGCTCGAGGCGCTGCTCTTCGGGCGAGTGCTCACGATCCCGCCCGGCGAGGTGCTGCCGCTCGTGGGTGTCTGCGCCGTCGCCCTGCTCGCCGTCGCGCTCACCATGAAGCAGCAGCTGTTCCGTGCGTTCGACGCGCGTGGCAGCCTCGCCTCGGGCGACTCCGCCCTGCGCCTCGACCTGCTGCTCAACGGCGCCGTGGCACTCGTCGTGGTGGCCGCCGCGAGCACGGTGGGCACGCTCCTCGTGCTGGCGCTGCTGATCGTCCCCGGTGCTGCCGCCCGGCTGATGACGCGGCGGCTCTGGCTGCTCTTCCCGGCGGCCGCCGTGTTCGGCGCGGTCTGCGCATGGCTCGGCCTCGCCGTGGGATTCGCCGCCTCCGTCGGCGGCGGCGTGGACCTGCCGGCCGGCAGCACGATCGTCGCGGTCTTCGTCGGCGCCTACGCCGTCGTGCTCGTCTGGCGCTGGGTGGCCGATCAGGCGGGCAAGCGCCGTCAGGCCGTGACGGGCGCGCCGATCGAGCCTGCGACGGGCGTGTCCTCCCCGGCGGGGGAGTGGCGCTGATGGGCTACTTCGAGCGGGCGCTCGTGGCCGCCGTGGTCATCGGCGCCGGTGCGGGCTTCGTCGGTTCCCTCGTCGTGCTGCGCCGTCGCACGTTCTTCGCACAGGCCCTGACCCACGGCACCTACCCCGGGGCGGTGGCGGCCGCCGCGCTCGGGGTGAGCGTGCCGCTCGGTGCGGCCGCGGCATCCGTCGTGCTCGTGGCCGTGATGTCCGTCATCGCCCGCGTGCGGCGCCAGGGCGCGCAGGTCGCCGCGGGCATCGTGCTGACGGGAGGGTTCGCGGCGGGCGCGATCCTGCAGGCCGTGATCCCCGGACTCCCGGTGCGCGCCGAGTCGCTGCTCGTCGGGTCGATCCTGACGGTGACCGACGCGGATGTCGCGCTCGCGGCATCCGTGGCCCTCATCTCGGTGCTCGCGGTGGTGGCCTTCGGCAAGGAGATCGCGTTCTCGACGTTCGATCCGTCGGGGTTCCGCGCCGCCGGCTATCGCGAGTGGCCCATCGAACTGCTCGTGCTCGGCCTGACCGCCGCGACCGTGGTGAGCGCCCTGCCCGCGGTCGGGGCGATCCTGGCGATCGCGCTCATCGCCGCCCCGGCGGCTGCGGCGCGGCTCGTGGTGCCGACGTACCGCGGCATCCTCTGGACGGCACCGCTCATCGGTGCGGCATCCGGAGTCATCGGCGTGCTCCTGTCGCGCGCGTTCGTGGTGGCGGCCGGGCCCAGCATCGTGATCGTCGCCACCGCCTTCTTCGTGCTCGCGCTGGGCATCTCCAAGCTGCGCGCACTACCGTGGAACCGGGTCGCCATACCCGTGGAGACCGCAGAGGACGCACGCATCGCATGAAGCGCAACACCTGGCAACGCGAAGCCGTTCGCGAGGCCCTCGACGAGACCGAGGGGTTCATCAGCGCGCAGGCGCTGCACTCCTCGCTGCACGCCAACGGCTCGCCGATCGGGCTCGCCACGGTGTACCGGGCGCTCGGCGACCTCGCGTCGAACGGCGAGGCCGACTCGCTGCAGTCGCCCGAGGGCGAGGCCCTCTACCGGGCCTGCAGCACGACCGGCCACCATCACCACCTGATCTGCCGCAACTGCGGCCTCACCGTCGAGATCGCGGCCGACGAGGTCGAGACCTGGGCGAAGCGGGTGGCGGCCGAGCACGGGTTCACCGGCGCGGCCCACGTGGTCGACGTGTTCGGGCTGTGCGCGAACTGCACCGTGCTGCTCGGCGGCGGCGCCGGCGCGGGCGCGGCGGACCGGGGCTGACCGTGAGCGCAGCCTCCACCGCCGATCGCGAACCCCTGCGGCTGCGTCGGGAGGCCTGGGGCTTCGCGATCGGTTCGCTGTGCTTCATCGCGGGGGCGCTGCCGTTCTACGCCGAGTGGGTCGGAGCGGTCGGGGTCGCCGTCACCTTCTTCGTGGGCTCGATCCTCTTCACGGCGGCCGGATTCATCCAGCTCAGCCTCAGCGGCCGCCGCCCGCCGCGCCGGCACACCAATCTCGCCGACCGAGCCGWCTGGTGGTCGGCGGCGATCCAGTTCGTCGGCACCCTCTGCTTCAACGTCAGCACTGGTGTCGCGCTCGCCGCCGCCATCGCCAGGCCCGACGTGATCGGCGCGGGGTGGCGCCCCGACGCCTTCGGATCGATCGCCTTCCTCGTGTCGAGCGGGCTCGCCGTGGTCGCCACCCGGCACCGACTGCTCCTCTGGGACCGGAAGGCCCGCACCTGGCACGGCACGTGGCTCAACATGCTCGGCTCGATCGCCTTCGCGGTGTCGGCGGTCGGCGCCTACGTCTCGCCCGTAACCGACGACTTCGTGAGCCTGTTCTGGGCGAACCTCGGCACACTGCTGGGTGCGCTCTGCTTCTTCACCGCCGCCGTGCTGTCGCGCCGCCCGCTCCACCGGCGCGAGCGGGTGCTCGGTCCGGTGCTCGACCGGGGCGCCTAGTCGACGTTGTCGCGCAGGTACTCGCGCACGAGCTTCTCGGGCGCGGCGGCCGCCCAGGCCTCGGCGACGAGTTCCGAGAGCCGGCGCCGCAGGATGCGGTCGAGGTGCACCAACACCGTGGCGTAGCCGTCGAAGTGCGGCGTGGTGAAGAACACGGTCGGATCCTCCGCGACGAGCGCGAGCTTCACCGCCTCGTCCTCGGTCTTCGCCGCGAGCACGGGGCCGGCCTGTTGGTCGATGCCGAGCGCGACGAGGTCGGCGCGCCGCAGCGGGCGCTCGAGCACGAATGCCTTGCCGCGCACCTTCCACTCGAGGTTCCCGCGCGAGACGTGCTCGCTCGCCTCGGGCAGGCCCAGCGCGAGCTCGCGCACGTCGTCCCACGTCGCCATGCGCGTCAGGCTACGCCTCCGGATGCCGCGGCGCAGCCCCGCGACCGGTGGCGCGGTCGACCAACGCGGCCGCGAGCAGGCCGCGCACGCGGCATCCGCTCGATTCGGCCCGCGATCAGGCCGTCTGGTAGACTCGACGTTTGGCTGGGCACTTCCACTGCCCAGACCGCGACATTCCCACCACGAGAACCGCGAGAAATCGCGGAACTTGGCGTGGGGAACGTCAGCAGACAAGAGACCTTGGGAGGGGCATCCGCCCCTCGGTATTGGAGGAAAGACCAATGGCAGCAGTGTGCCAGGTGACCGGAGCCGTTCCCGGCTTCGGACACAACATCTCGCACTCGCACCGCCGGACGAAGCGCCGCTTCGACCCGAACGTGCAGAAGAAGACGTACTACGTGCCCTCGCTTCGTCGTAATGTCACCCTGAACGTGTCCGCCAAGGGCATCAAGGTGATCGACGCTCGTGGCATCGAGGCCGTCATCAAGGACATCCAGGCTCGTGGGGTGAAGCTCTAATGGCGAAGCAGCAGGACATCCGTCCCATCATCAAGCTCCGTTCGACGGCCGGCACCGGGTACACCTACGTGACCCGCAAGAACCGTCGCAACAACCCCGACCGTCTCGTGCTCAAGAAGTACGACCCCGTGGTGCGCAAGCACGTCGACTTCCGAGAGGAGCGCTAAGACATGGCGAAGAAGAGCAAGATCGCGCGCAACGAGCAGCGCAAGGTGATCGTCGACCGCTACGCGGCGAAGCGCCTCGAACTGAAGAAGGCGCTCGTCGACGAGAACGGCACCGACGAGAGCCGCGAGGCCGCTCGCGTGGGCCTGCAGAAGCTGCCCCGCAACGCGTCGCCGGTTCGCGTCCGTTCGCGTGACGCCATCGACGGCCGCCCCCGTGGCGTGCTCACGAAGTTCGGCGTCTCGCGCGTCCGCTTCCGTGACATGGCCCACCGTGGCGAGATGCCCGGCATCACCAAGTCGAGCTGGTAGGCCACCGAGCCTCACCGCTCCACCGCTTCACCGAGAGGGGCGTCCCGGGTTTCCGGGGCGCCCCTCTCGTCGTCCCCGGCGACGGATGCCGCGTCCGCGCCTGCACCGCGCAAGGGGCCGCCCGCGGCATCCGCTCGGCGACACGCCGGGCCGAAGGTGCCCCAATGGGCTCGAAATCCGCGTCATTCCGGGGATCTCTGCTACATTCGAGGCGGCCCGATCGGCCACGGGGGCGGTTGAACGATCGTTCCCGAGAATTCACAGATAGCTGTACCGAAACAGCGGAAGTCCGAGGAGGACATTCAATGGCTGACAAGTCGCTGAACAAGACCGAGCTCGTCGCGAAGATCGCTGCGTCGACCGGGCAGAGCCAGGCCACCGTCGACGCCGTGCTCGGCGGTCTCTTCGACGCGCTCGCCGAGTCCGTCGGTTCGGACACGAAGGTCTCCATCCCGGGTTGGCTCGCCGTCGAGCGCACCTCGCGTGCCGCTCGCACCGGCCGCAACCCGCAGACGGGCGCGACCATCGACATCCCGGCCGGCCACTCGGTCAAGATCTCGGCGGGCTCGAAGCTCAAGGCTGCCGCCAAGTAGCATCCGAGACTCCCGAAGGGGCATGCGGCCGAGCGCCGCATGCCCCTTCGTGGTTCCGATGCGAGCGGATGCCGCGGGCGCCGGGATGCCGCGGGCGCACGCTCCGGGCGGGCACACGGGAAGCGGCGTCTAGGCTGGTTCGGTGCCCCGCTCCGTCCGCGTGCTCGGCCCCGCCGTGCTCATCCTCGTCGCGCTCCTCGCGACGTTCGCGGGCCTCGCGTACGGCGGCGGCGCCGCGCCGTACCCCATCCAGGATCCAGGTCCGATCGCCCGCTTCGGACTCCCGGTCGCCAAGCTCTTCGTGAACCTCGGCGCCGCGGGCATGATCGGTGCGCTCGTGATGGCGGTGTGGGCGCTCAGCCCGAAGCGGCTCGAGTTCGACCTCGCGCTCGATGTGGCCGCGGCATCCGCTGCCGTGCTCACCGTCGCCAGCGCTGCGACCGGCCTGTTCACGTTCCTCGTGGTGACCGGGGAGCCCCTCGATCTGGGCGAGGMGTTCGGGCAGAAGCTCGGGCAGTTCGTCACGTCGATCGAGCTCGGCGAGGCGTGGCTGACCACCACGCTCGTCGCGGCGGCGGTCACGGTGCTGTGCTTCGCCGTGCGCAACCACACGGCGCTGATCTTCGTCACGGTGCTCGCGGTGACCGCGCTCGTGCCGATGGCGCAGCAGGGGCACGCCGCCGGCGCCGCGGGTCACAACGCCGCGATCGCGGCCCTCGGACTGCACCTCGCGTTCGTCGCCGCGTGGGTCGGCGGCCTGCTCACGATCGTGCTGCTGCGGAACCGCCTCGACGCCGACCGGCTGCCGGTCGTGCTCGCCCGGTACTCGACGGTGGCGCTCATCTGCTTCATCGTGGTGGCCGTCTCGGGCTACACCGGCGCCGCGCTCCGCATCGGCACGTGGGACGAGCTCGGCACCCCCTACGGCGTGCTCGTGCTGGTCAAGGTCGCCGCGCTCATCGCCCTCGGCCTGTTCGGCGCGGTGCAGCGCCGCTTCCTCATCGGCCGGATGTCGCGGCCCGGCGCCTCGCCCGCGCGCGACTTCTGGCTGCTCGTCGTCGTCGAGCTGGCGTTCATGGGGCTCGCGTCGGGTGTCGCCGCGGCGCTCGCCCGCACGGCGACACCGGTGTCAGAGGATGCGGCCGGCTCGCTCGCCCGCACGCCGGCCGAGATCCTCACCGGCCAGCCGCTGCCGCCGTGGCCCGAGTGGACGCGGTACTTCACCGAGTGGAGCCCCGACCTGATCTGGGTGCTCGCGTGCGGGTTCGGCATCTTCTTCTACCTCGCCGGCGTGTGGCGGCTCCGCAAGCGCGGCGACCACTGGCCGATCTACCGGGCGGTGCTGTGGGTGTGCGGCCTGCTGCTGCTCGCCTACATCACGAGCGGCGGCGTGAGCGTCTACGAGGAGTACCTCTTCTCGGCGCACATGGGCGCGCACATGGCGCTGACCATGGCGGTTCCCGTACTGCTCGTGCCGGGCGCACCTGTCACGCTCGCGGCACGGGCGATCCGCCCGAGGAAGGACGGCTCGCGCGGCGGCCGCGAGTGGATCCTGCTCGCGGTGCACTCGAAGTTCGCGTCGATCATCGCCAACCCGCTCGTCGCGGCCGCGCTCTTCGCCGGGTCGCTCTGGGTCTTCTACTACTCGCCGCTGTTCCGGTGGTCGATGGTCGATCACATCGGCCACGAGTGGATGGTCGGGCACTTCCTCATCACCGGCTACCTCTTCGTGCAGTCGCTCATCGGCATCGACCCGGTGCCCTACCGCCTGCCCTACCCGTTCCGCCTGGTCCTGCTGCTCGGCACGATGGCCTTCCACGCGTTCTTCGGCCTCGCGATCATGTCGGGCACGGGCCTGCTGCTCGCCGACTGGTACGGCGCCATGGGCTGGGGCACCGATGCACTCGCCGACCAGCAGATGGGCGGCGGGATCGCATGGTCGGTGGGGGAGATCCCGACCGTGGCGCTCGCGATCACCGTCGCGGTGCAGTGGTCGCGCAGCGACGAGAAGGAGTCCCGCCGGAGCGACCGGCACGCCGATCGCACTGGCGACGCCGAGCTCGAGGCGTACAACGCGCGGCTCGCGGCCATCGCCCGGCAGGACGCGAACCGCAGCTGACCCGGGCGAGCGGATGCCGCGGCATCCGCTCATCGTCACTTCAGCTGGATCGCGATGCTGCCGTCGGGCCGGATCGTCGCGCTGAGGGCGAGGAGGAACGGCTCGTCCTCCTCGAACTGCGAGATGTCTCCGTCGAAGAGCGACTGCACCTCGACGGAGATGTGGGCGACGCCCTCGGTGGGCGGCATCTCGAACGCGGTCTCGCCGGCGGTGAGCGTGACCTGCGGACTGGTGACGATGGTCCACACGGGGTCGCCGATGACGCGGTCGTCGATCTCGACGCCGAAGGGGCATCCGGCCGGCTGGAGCACCGCCTGGGTCGTGCACTGCTGCAGGTAGTCGTCGACCTTCACCTGCACGCGCTGCACGAACGTCTCGGTGGGCTCGGAGTCGACGGTGACGGCCGGCCGGCTGGACGGCTCGACGGTGAGCGGCGCGGGCACCGCCTCGAGGAGCGTCGAGGTGTAGCCGAACTCGTAGACCGCGGGGGCGATGGCGAGGTAGGGCGCGGTCTGCGTGAACGCGGTGAGCTCGTCACCCGTCTTGTTGGCGCGCGTGTCGAGCGTCAGCGTGCCGACGGTGAAGAGCGGGTTGTGCGCCGCCGTGACGTCGATGACGGCCAGCGGGCTGACCGCGAACTCCCAGCGGTTGAGCACCCCGTAGAGCGGCTCGATGGGGCGGACGTCGAATGTCGTCTCCACGATCGCCAGGTCGAGGCGGTAGCTCGCCGTGACCGAGTGCGTGCCGTCGTCGCCCGCGACGTCGCTGAGGATGCGCACATCCTCGGGCCCGGCCTCGACCACGCCGGAACGGAACATCGCGGTGGAGACGTTCGCGGGCAGGCCGAGCGCCGCGAGCTCGTCGGCGTCGAGTGCGACGCCGGGTGTCGTGGATGCCGCGGCGATGTCGTCGTCGGCGATGGCCTCGAGGTAGCGCTCGACGAAGCTGGACGCGCCGTAGATGGTCTGGTTGAGGGCGCCGAGCGCGGCGAGGAACGCCCCGACGACGAGCACGGCGAGGCCGAGCCACCCCGCGACGGCCGCGACGGACAAGCGACCCTCGCGCACGACCGAGCTCCCCACCCGCACAGTCTATGTGGGGCCGGCCGCGCGACCCGTCCTCCACCGCCGGGGCCGAGGACGGTGCGCATGGGACCGTTCGGGCAGGCACGGCCGCGGCCGCCCGCCGCGCGGTTACAGTGGGAGCGCGCCCGCTCGGGCGTCGTCGCCGCGAGAGCCGCGCGCGGCATCCGCTCGCCGAAGGCAACCAGTGCAGAACGTCACCCTCACCCGCGAACAGGCCGCGGTGTTCCAGGCCATCGAGGGCACCCGCGAGCACGTGTTCGTCACCGGGCGCGCGGGCACCGGCAAGTCGACCCTGCTGAACCACCTGAACTGGCACACGGCCAAGCAGATCGTGATCTGCGCGCCCACCGGGGTCGCCGCGCTCAACGTGGGCGGGCAGACGATCCACTCCCTGTTCCGCCTGCCGATCGGGGTCATCGCCGACCACGACATCGACCAGAACGACGCGGTGCGCAAGATCCTCAACGCCATGGACACCCTGGTCATCGACGAGGTCTCCATGGTCAACGCCGACCTCATGGACGCGATGGACCGGTCGCTGCGCCAGGCCAGGCAGCGGCCGTTCGAGCCGTTCGGCGGCGCGCAGGTGGTGCTCTTCGGCGACCCCTACCAGCTCGCGCCGGTGCCGGGAAGCGGCGACGAGCGGCGCTACTTCGCCGACACCTACCGGTCGATGTGGTTCTTCGACGCGAAGGTGTGGAACGAGGCCGACCTGCGCATCTACGAGCTGGGCGAGGTGCATCGCCAGCACGACGACGAGTTCAAGGTCATGCTCAACGCCGTGCGGCACGGCGCCGTCACCGCCGAGATCGCCGGCGTGCTCAACGACGTCGGCGCCCGCCGGCCGTTGCCCGAGCATGGGGCGATCACCCTGGCGACCACGAACGGCACCGTGAACCGCATCAACCACTCGCAGCTGCATCGGCTGCCCGGCCAGTCGATCGCGAACGAGGCCGAGGTGAACGGCGACTTCGGCGGGCGCACGTTCCCCGCCGACGAGCGGCTCGAGCTGAAGCTCGGCGCGCAGGTGATGTTCCTGCGCAATGACACGGCGCTGCGCGGCGACGGCCCGCGCTGGGTGAACGGCACGATCGGCACCGTCACGTCGCTGCAGCGCGAGGTGCGGGTCGAGATCGACGGCGAGGAGCACGAGGTCGAGCCGGTCACGTGGGAGAAGTTCCGCTACTCATGGGACGCGACGGCCAAGAAGCTGCACCGCGAGATCGTGGCGGAGTTCACCCAGTACCCGCTCCGACTGGCGTGGGCGGTCACCATCCACAAGTCGCAGGGCGCGAGCTACGAGACGGCGATCGTCGACCTCGGCCCGCGGGCGTTCAGCCCCGGCCAGACCTACGTCGCGCTGAGCCGGCTCACGGCGCTCGACGGGCTCTACCTCAGCCGTCCGCTGCGCCCGAGCGACATCATCGTCGACCGTGACGTCGAGCGTTTCATGGCCGGCGCCCTCCGCGAGATCGGGGCGGATGTCGGCGCCACGGACGCGGCGGACGCGGCAGGAGGAGCGGCCGGCTGAGCAGGGGCCGGCCGAGCAAGGGCCGGCTGCGCACAGGCCGGCTGAGCGGAGGCCGGCCGACGAGGGGCGGGGCGACGCGGGATCCTGCTCCCACGCCGCCCCTGGGTGCGACCGGGAGCGTCATCGCCACGCACTCCCGGCCGCGGTCAGTGGGCCGTCGGTGGGCCGTCGGGTGAAACCGTCAATGGTGGTGTGCCGGGTCGGGCGTCGACGACGAGCCCGCACCGCCGTGCTCGCCGTGCGGCACCGCGAGGCGTCCCGCCTCGGTCGCCGCGAGCGCCGGGGTCGCCAGCCCGGCGACGAGCAGCGCCCCCGCCACGAGTCCCACGAGTGACCGGCGGCCGTCGATCGCCGGGCGGCCGGCGGCATCCGGTGCCCCGTTCACCGCGGCACCCGGGCCCATGGCCCGAGCCCGGCGGCGCAGGACCAGCGCGGCGTTGCCGGCGACGACCGCGGCGAAGACGGATGCCGCGAGCAGGGGACCGGCCGCGACGCCGGCCGTCCCGGCGAGGCCGGTGCCGACGAGCACGGCGGCACCCACGAGCAGCGCGACGCCGACCCCGAGGGCGGCACCGGGAAGAACGGGCCGACCGCGGTGCAGCGAGAGGACGCCCCACGCGAGGGCGGCGACGCCGACGGCCGCGAGGACGCCTCCCGCTGCTCCCCCTGCACCGGCGGAGAGGGCGAGCAGCACGAGGCCGGCGCCGAACGCCGCCAGCATCGGCCACGTTCGCGCCATCGTCGCCAGTGCGGTCATGGCCCGGCTCCCTAGGCCACGGCCACGCGTGCGGAGCGCTCGGCTCCGAGCCCGACGCCGAGCAGCACGATCGCGCTCGCGAGGTGCAGGAAGTGGTCGGCGGTGTTGAGCGCCAGGATGTTGGCCGAGGTGCCGGCCAGGAAGAACCCGACGATGCCGAGCAGCAGGTAGGCGCCGCCCACGATCGAGTTCACGGCCTTCGCGGCGGTGACCCCGACGAAGCCGGCGACGAGCAGGGCGGCCCCGATGAGCAGGTGCGCGACGTTGTGCAGCGGGTTCACCTGGAAGATGCCGAGCAGCAGCCCGCCCTCCGTGGCGATGAAACCGACGCCGCCGGTGACGGCGAAGCCGAGCAGTCCGACGAACACGTAGACGGCGCCGAACACGGTCGCGACGATGCGGTTGGGCGAGTTGCGCATGGGTGTGCCTCCTTCGTGACCCCGGTGGTCGGGGTGCACGGGTGGTTCGCTGCCGCACCATTCGCGGATTGGTGGCCGGCGTCGGCGGATGCCCCGTGCGCCATGATCATGGCCGCAGATCCTGCCGCGCGGGCACCGAGGCCGCGCTTCCCGTGCGGGTTACAATCAGGTCTGACACAGCAAGGGGGGCTTGCGTGGGTGAACGACAGGGACCATCCCGGCGTCGACGGGGATTCCCCGCCGTCGCCACCGCGGTGGTGCTCGCGTTCGGCCTGAGCGGATGCTTCGGCGCCAGCGTCAGCCCCGTCGCCAAGTTCGACCCGGTCGACGCCCCCCTCGCCGACGACTTGGCCGAGCGGCTCGACGCCGTGCTCGACCAGGCCGTGGCACTCAGCGGGTCGAGCGGCGGCATCGCCGGAGTGTGGGCGCCGTGGGCGGGGGAGTGGACCGGGGCATCCGGCACCGTCGGCTTCGGCGAGAAGGCCGCGGCGGCGAGGGTCGACGACAGTTTCCGGCTCGCCACCGTCACCACCGAGGTCACCTGCACCGTGCTCCTGCGCCTCGTCGATGCGGGCACCGTGCAGCTCGACGACGAAGTGAACCAGTACGTCGACTGGATCCCCTCGCTCGACGGCATCACGCTCGAGCAGCTCTGCCGGGACACGTCGGGCCTCGCCGACTACTATCCCGTGCTGCGGAGCACCTTCATCTCGAACCCTGAGCGGATCTGGCCTCCGAACGAGCTCCTCTCCAACGGCCTCGCCCTCACCCGCGTCGGCCCGCCCGGCGAGCAGGTGCGGGAATCGCGCACCGGCATCCTGCTGCTCGCCTTCGCACTCGAGCGGGCGAGCGGGCGATCGTGGGCCGACCTCGCCGCGCAGTACGTCTACGACCCGCTCGACCTCGAGCAGACCCGCATGCCRCAGGCGTCGGTCACCGAGCACGCCGGGGTGCTCGGGGCCTACTCGGCGGCCATCGCGCCGACCGGCGGCCCCGACTGCGCCGTGCTGGTGGACGACTCGACCCAGTCGAGCTCGATGGGGGGCGCGGCGGCCGGCGCGATCTCGACCCTCGAGGACACGCGCACCCTGAGCGAGGCGTTCGCCACGGGGGCGCTCCTCAGTGAGAAGGCCGAGAAGCAGCAGTGGACCACCATCCCGCTCGGCGGCAACGCGCCCGCCTGGCAGTCCGCAGGGATCGGCGGGCTGCAGTACGGGCCGATGCGCGGCACGGCCGGCGAGGTGCCGGGTGCGCTGACCGCGGCGTTCACCGATCCCGACAACGGCCTCACCGTCGTGGTCGCCCTCAACAACTCGACGCCCGGGCCTGATTTCGTGCGCGAGACCGCGTTCGCCCTGGCCTCCATCGCGTCGAAGGCGGATGCCGCGGAGGGGCGCAAGCGGCCGCTCACCGAGCTGCCGTGGTCGGTCGACCAGGCCACGGCCAACATGCAGGCGCTCGGCATCTGCCCGAAGGCCTGACGAAGGAGGCGCCGCATGGGTGCACTGATCTGCGCGGGCATCACGTCGCTCGACGGGTACATCGCCGATGAGCAGGGCGACTTCAGCTGGGGCAGGCCGGACCCCGAGCTGCACTCCTTCGTCAACGAGCTCGAACGACCCATCGGAACCTACCTGTACGGCCGTCGCATGTACGAGGTGATGCGGTTCTGGCAGGACGCCGACACCGAGCACGAGCTTCCCGGCCCCGAGCGGGAGTACGCGGCGATCTGGCAGGACACCGACAAGGTCGTGTACTCCTCGACGCTCACCGAGGTCACGACCCCTCGAACGCGACTCGAGCGGGCGTTCGACGCCGACGCGGTGCGCCGCATGAAGCAGGAGGCCGAGCGCGACCTCTCCGTCTCCGGCCCGCACCTAGCGGAGCACGCGTTCCGGGCCGGCCTCGTCGACGAGGTCCACCTGTTCATGCACCCGGTCGCCGTCGGCGGGGGCACGGCGCTGCTGCCCCGCGGCATCCGGCTCGACCTGGAACTCCGTGACGAACGGCGGTTCGCGACCGGCGTCGTGTACCTCCGATACGGGGTGCTCGGCGTTCGATAGCGCTCTATGCCGCGACGCCGATCGGTGGGACGATCGGCAGAGGTGAGCAGTGCCTCGCCGCATCCGCAGATCGCCTGGGGTCGGGCGGGATCGAGGTCCGAGTGAAGAACTGGCCGGTCATCGCGATCCTCGCGAGCGCGCAGTTCGTGATGGTGCTCGACGGCACGGTCATGAACGTGTCGATCTCCACGGTCGTGGAGGATCTCGACACCACGGTCGACGCGATGCAGGCCGCCATCACCTTCTACACGCTGACGATGGCGGCGTTCATGCTGCTCGGCGCGAAGCTCGGCGACATCTGGGGCCGACGTCGGGCGTTCGTCATCGGCTCGATCGTGTACGCCGTCGGCTCGCTCACCACCGCGCTCAGCCCCAACGTCGTCGTGCTCTTCCTCGGGTGGTCGATCGTCGAGGGTCTCGGCGCCGTGCTCGTCATCCCGGCCATCGCCGCACTCATCGCCGACAACTACGTCGGGCGGGCGAGGGCGGCGGCGTACGCGATCATCGGCGCCGCGTCGGGTGCCGCGGTCGCCGCAGGCCCGCTGATCGGCGGCTACATGACGACGTACCTCAGCTGGCGCTACGTGTTCGTCGGCGAGGTCGTCATCATGGCGGTGGTCGTGCTGTTCGCACGGAGGATCGCCGACCCCACCGGAGCCCGGCCGTCGCGCATCGACCTGCTCAGCGTGGTGCTCTCGGCCGCCGGCCTGGTGCTCATCGTGTACGGGATGCTGCAGAGCAAGACGTGGGGCTGGATCATCCCACAGCATCCGCCCGTCGTTGCCGGCGTCGAGTTCGCACCGCTCGGCATCTCGCCCACGACCTGGTTCATGCTCGCCGGCGCCGCGCTGCTGTGGTGGTTCGTCAGTCGCCAGCGGCAACTGGCGGCAGCCGGCCGGGCACCGCTCGTCGACATCACCCTGTTCCGGATCCTCCGCCTGCGGAGCGGCCTCACCGTGCTCCTCGCCCAGTACGCGATGACGGCAGGGCTCTTCTTCATGATGCCCGTGTACCTGCAGATGACGCTCGGCCTCGACGCACTGCAGACCGGCATCCGGATCTTCCCGCTGTCGATCTCGCTCATCCTCTTCTCCATCCTCGGCACCCGCCTCGCCCTCGTGTGGTCGCCGCGTCGCATCATCCGGGTCGGACAGCTGCTCCTCGTGCTCGCGTCGTTCGTGCTGCTCGGCGCGGTCGACATCGAGCTCAAGAGCCCGGCGTTCGGGCTCGGTATGTTCGTCGCCGGCGCCGCGCTCGGCCTTCTCGCCTCCCAGATCGGCAACGTGAACATGTCGAGCGTCGGCGAGGAGCAGTCCAGCGAGGTCGGCGGCCTGCAGGGCGTGTTCCAGAACCTCGGCTCCTCGCTGGGCACCGCACTCATCGGCTCGGTGCTCATCGGCACGCTCGCGACGTCGTTCGCCTCCGGCGTCGCGACGAGCGACCTGCCGCAGGACACCCAGGTCGTGGTGGCGGAGGCCACCCAGGGCGGCGTGGACATCGTGCCCGCGGCATCCGTGCCCGACATCGCCCGTGAAGCCGGCCTCGACGACGCCGAGGCGGCCGAGCTCGAGCGCGTCTACGCGAACTCGCAGATCGAGTCGCTGCGCGTCTCGCTCGTGGCCCTGATCGTGATCGCACTGTTGTCGCTGTTCTTCTCACGCGGGATCCCGACCGACGTCGCCGGCCGGCCGCGCAGTGAAAGCCCTGGATCGGACGAGGGAGCGGAGGTCGTGACATGAGCATCGACGAGACGACGGCGACGAACGGCGGACGAGGGGTGGAGGACCTCGCCCCCCCGCCGCCGACCGACTTCGCGGCCAGGGCCGAGTACGGCAAGGAGGCGCGGCGGCGCTCGCCGCGGTCGTCGCACGCGGGCTGGGCGCCGGCGCCCGACCGGGGTGACCCGATCGCGCTCATCGAGGAGCAGGCGACGACGCGGGTGCCCGAGTTGGTGCCGATCCGGCACGCGCGCATGCTCGTGTCGCCGTTCACCTTCTACCGAGGTGCCGCGCTGCTCATGGCATCCGACCTCGCCGGCACCCCGGTCTCGGGCATCACGACGCAGATCTGCGGCGACGCGCACCTGTCGAACTTCGGCGTGTTCGGCACGCCCGAGCGCCGCATGGTCTTCGACATGAACGACTTCGACGAGACGCTGCCCGGCCCGTGGGAGTGGGACGTGAAGCGCCTCGCGGCGAGCTTCGAGGTCGCCGGGCGCAACAACGGCTACACCGATGAGGAGCGCCACGAGATCAACCTCACGGCGGTGCGCGGGTATCGCGAGCGGATGCTGCAGGCCGCCGGGTCGCGGGTGCTCGACGCCTGGTACGACCAGCTCGACACCGAGCGCTTCCTGGCGTTCCTCGCGGAGGAACGGCAGAGCAAGCAGCTCGGTTCCAAGCAGGTGAAGAACGCGGATGCCGCGCTCGCGAAGGCCCGCACGAAGGACAGCATGCGCGCCGTGTCCAAGCTCACGGAGGTCATCGACGGGCAACTGCGGATCAAGGCCGATCCGCCGCTCATCGTGCCGATCGAGCAGCTCGACCCGATCGGGCGCACGAGGGAGCAGGAGGAGGACTGGATGCGGGAGGTGCTGGCGTCCTACCAGACCACCCTGCAGCTCGAGCACCATCCGATGCGCGAGTTCTCCTACGTGCACCTGGCCCGCAAGGTGGTCGGCGTCGGCAGCGTGGGCACGCGGGCGTGGATCGTGCTCCTTCGCGGACGCGACGACCAGGACCCGCTGCTCCTGCAGGCCAAGCAGGCCGAGGCATCGGTGCTCGAGCGGTTCCTGCAGCCCAGTGCCTACGGGAACCACGGCGAACGCGTCGTGCGCGGCCAGCGGCTGATGCAGGCGGCGAGTGACATCTTCCTCGGCTGGCACCGCCAGGCCGGGTTCGACGGCGTCGACCGCGACTTCTACATCCGGCAGCTCCACGACTGGAAGGGCGCGGCCGACGTGGAGTCACTCGTGCCGTCGGGGGCCAGGGTGTACGCGCGGGTGTGCGGCGAGACGCTGGCCCGGGCGCACGCGCGTGCCGGCGACCGGGTCGCGATCGCCTCCTACCTCGGGAACACCGACCGGTTCGACCGGGCCGTCGCGGAGTTCGCCCGTGACTACGGCGACCAGAACGAGCGTGACTACGCGGCGTTCGCGGCCGCGGTCGCGTCGGGGCGGCTCCAGGCGGCGGCCACGGTCTAGCGAGGCGGTGCGCCGG
>NZ_JBFUCL010000026.1:0-19026 GCF_056405255.1 Agromyces sp. P1_H4
AGCTCGAGCAGGGCTCAGCCACCCTCGAGCAGTCGCTCGCGCTGTGGGAGCGGGGCGAGGCGCTCGCCGCACGGTGCGAGGAGTGGCTGATCGGCGCGAAGGCACGCCTCGACGCCGCGCGGGCCGGGTCCGGGCGCGGTGCGCCTGCGGCATCCGACGACGGCAGCGCTCGCTGATGGCGGCACCGAGGCCGCCGCGCGTCGTCGCCGAACTGGGCCGGCCCGAGACGCCCGAAGAGACCGCGGCGCGCAAGGCCGAGAACTCCCGCAAGCACCGGCAGCGGCAGACGCTGAAGAACCTCGTGCTCGCCCTGGCCGCGAGCCTCCTCGTGGTCCTCGTCATCGTGCTGCTGGTGCCGCGCAGCGACACGGCGATGCAGCGCGACATCGACGTGGCGGCCGTCGCCGAGCAGGCGCAGGTCGTGAGCGACGTGCCGCTCGCCGTGCCCGACCTGCCCGAGGGGTGGCGCGCCAACGCCGCTGAGCTCCGCAAGTCCTCCGTCGACGGGGTGACCGCGTGGTACGCGGGCTACCTCACGCCGAGCGACGAGTACATCGGCATGTACCAGGGCCTCGAGGCGAACCCCACCTGGGTCGCCGAGCTCCTCGCCCGCACCATCGCCACGAGCACCGTCACCGTCGACGGCGTCGAGTGGACCGTGTACGACAACCGCCAGACCGGCGACGACGTGGGCAACGCCCGGTACGGCCTCACCACCGAGGCCGGCGACAGCACGTTCGTGCTGCTCGGCACCGGCACGCCCGAGGAGTTCGAGACGATCGCGACCGCGCTCGTTCCCGCCATCGACGCCCAGCGCTGAGAGGAGCCGCCATGAGCGAGCAGCCGACGACGGAACGCCCCACCACCCCGGCCGACACCTGGCGTGAACTCCGGCGCGGCAACGAGCGCTTCATCGCCGGCGAGCCGCAGCACCCCCGTCAGGACGTCGATCACCGCACGTCCCTCGCCCACCAGCAGCGTCCGCTGGTCGCGATCTTCGGATGCAGCGACTCGCGCCTGTCGGCCGAGATCATCTTCGACGTCGGCCTCGGCGACGCCTTCGTGGTGCGCAATGCCGGACAGGTGATCTCCGACTCGGTGCTCGGCTCGCTCGAGTACGCGGTCGGAGTGCTCGGCGTGCCGCTCATCCTCGTGCTCGGCCACGACGAGTGCGGTGCCGTCCGCGCCGCCATCGACTCCCAGGGCGACGACGCACCGCCCCTGCCCGCGCACATCGCGACCCTCGTCGACCGCATCGTCCCCGCCGTCCGTCGTGTCGCCGGCGTCGAGGCCGGAGCACCGATCTCGGCCTCCGATGTCGACGCGAGCTACGTCGGCCGGGAGCACCTGCGCGACACCGTGGCCGAGCTCCTCGAGAGCTCCGAGATGATCAGCGACGCGATCGCAGCGGGTACGCTGGCTATCGTCGGCGCGAACTACCGCCTGGTCGAAGGTCGCGCCGAGACCGACATCGTCGTCGGACGCATCTGACCGCCGCACTCGCGGCACTCGCCGGCCCGGGCTCGCGAACCGAGCCCCGGCACGCAACCGAAGGGGATCACACCGTGGTGGACAACGCCGCCGACTACCGCATCGAGCACGACACGATGGGCGAGGTGCGGGTTCCCGCGTCAGCGCTCTACCGCGCGCAGACGCAGCGCGCCGTCGAGAACTTCCCCATCTCGGGCTCCGGCCTCGAGGTCCAGCAGGTGCAGGCGCTCGCGCGCATCAAGAAGGCCGCGGCGCAGGCGAACGCCCGCCTCGGAGTGCTCGATCCCGCCATCGCGCAGGCCATCGAGCAGGCCGCCGACGAGGTCATCGCGGGTGAGCACGACATCGCCACGCACTTCCCGGTCGACGTCTACCAGACCGGCTCCGGCACCTCGTCGAACATGAACATGAACGAGGTGCTCGCGACCCTCGCCACGCAGAAGCTCGGCTCGCCCGTGCACCCCAACGACCACGTCAACGCGTCGCAGTCGTCGAACGACGTCTTCCCCACGTCGGTGCACATCGCGGTGACCGCCGCGCTCATCGACGACCTGATCCCCGCGCTCGACCACCTCGCGGTCGCGCTCGAGGCGAAGGCCGAGCAGTGGGCCGGTGTCGTCAAGGCCGGTCGCACCCACCTCATGGACGCGACGCCCGTCACCCTCGGCCAGGAGTTCGGCGGCTACGCCCGCCAGGTGCGCCTCGGCATCGAGCGCGTGCGCTCGGCCCTCCCCCGCGTCRCCGAGGTCCCGCTCGGCGGCACCGCCGTCGGCACGGGCATCAACACCCCCGCCGGCTTCCCGCAGCTCGTGATCGAGCTCCTGCAGCAGGAGACCGAGCTGCCGATCACCGAGGCCGTCGACCACTTCGAGGCGCAGGCCAACCGCGACGGCCTCGTCGAGGCATCCGGGGCGCTGCGCACCATCGCCGTGAGCCTCACCAAGATCGCGAACGACCTGCGCTGGATGGGCTCCGGCCCGAACACCGGCCTCGGCGAGCTGTCGATCCCCGACCTGCAGCCGGGCTCGTCGATCATGCCCGGCAAGGTGAACCCCGTCGTGCCCGAGGCCGTGCTCATGGTCGCGGCGCGCGTCATCGGCAACGACGCCACGGTCGCCTGGGCCGGCGCATCCGGAGCATTCGAGCTCAACGTGCAGATCCCCGTGATGGGCACGGCGCTGCTCGAGTCCATTCGCCTGCTCGCGAACTCGGTTCGCGTGCTGGCCGACAAGACGATCGACGGCCTCGAGGCCAACGTCGAGCGCGCCACCGCCCTCGCCGGCATGTCGCCCTCGATCGTCACGCCGCTCAACAAGCTCATCGGCTACGAGGCCGCCGCGAAGATCGCGAAGCACTCCGTGGCCAAGGGCATCACGGTGCGCGAGGCCRTGATCGACCTCGGCTACGTCGAGCGGGGCGAGCTCACCGAGGAGCAGCTCGACGCCGCACTCGACCTGCTGTCGATGACGCGCCCGCCGCAGGCCTGACCCGCCGACGCTCCGTTGTTCCACCGGAACGCCCGCCCTCATGGCGGGCGTTCCGCGTTGCGTCACCCGTCACCGCAGCCGGCGGTAGTCGTGCTCCTTCACGCGCGCTCCGACCACCCGCCACGGATGCGGCTGCGCCGCCTCGAGCTCGGCGAACAGCTCGGGCTCCACGTCGAGGTACTCGTAGACCGAGCCCGACTCGAACTCCACGGTGAGCAGGCGCTGCTCAGGGTTGTAGGTGGCACCGTTCAGCGCCTCCGACTCGATCCGCGGCACCCTCATGCTCCGAGCCAAGCGCGCCAGCGGCGAAGGTGGAACCCCCTTGCGCGGTGGCGCCCTGCGGTCCCCCGCGCGTCGTTGCGTCGTCACCGTCTCGTCGCCTCCGGGGGAGGAGATCCGCGTGAGCGGAGGATGAGGGCTGGTCGCCGGTCCTCCCTCTGCGCAGATCTCATCCGCCGGTGCGGCCGGGGCGAGGTGTCCGCGTCCGCCTAGGTCAGCTCGGCCCCGTCGAGCATCTCCGACACGAGCGCCGCGATGGCCGAGCGCTCCGAGCGGGTCAACGTGATGTGGGCGAACAGCGGATGCCCCTTCAGCGTCTCGATCACGCTCGCGACGCCGTCGTGGCGGCCCACCCTGAGGTTGTCGCGCTGCGCGACGTCGTGCGTCAACACGACCCGCGAGTTCTGCCCGATGCGCGAGAGCACCGTGAGCAGCACGTTGCGCTCGAGCGACTGCGCCTCGTCGACGATCACGAACGCATCGTGCAGGGAGCGCCCGCGGATGTGCGTCAGCGGCAGCACCTCGAGGATGCCCCGATCGACGACCTCCTCGAGCACGTTGTCGGAGACGACGGAGCCGAGCGTGTCGAACACGGCCTGGCCCCAGGGGTTCATCTTCTCGCCCTGGTCGCCGGGCAGGTAGCCGAGCTCCTGGCCACCGACCGCGTACAGGGGGCGGAAGACCATGATCTTCTTGTGCTGCTGGCGTTCGAGCACCATCTCGAGCCCGGCGCAGAGGGCGAGGGCCGACTTTCCGGTGCCGGCCCGACCGCCGAGCGACAGGATGCCGACCTCGGGGTCCAGGAGCAGGTCGATCGCGAGGCGCTGCTCGGCCGAGCGACCGTGCACGCCGAAGACGTCGCGGTCTCCGCGCACGAGCCGGACCTCGCGCTCGCCGACCACGCGCCCGAGCGCGGAGCCGCGCTCGGAGTGGATGACGAGCCCGGTGTTCACGGGCATGCCCTGCACCTCGTCGGTCGTCATGCGCTCGTGCTCGTAGAGCTTCGCCATGTCGTTGGAGCCGAGCGACAGCTCGGCCATGCCCGTCCACCCGGAGTCGAGGGCGAGCTCGGCCCGGTACTCCTGGGCATCGAGGCCGATCGACGCGGCCTTGACGCGGAGCGGCAGGTCTTTCGAGACCACGGTCACGGCGACGCCGTCGTTGGCGAGGTTCGCCGCGCAGGCGAGGATGCGGGAGTCGTTGTCGCCGAGCTGGAGTCCGCTCGGCAGCACCGAGGGGCTCGAGTGGTTGAGCTCCACCCGCAGCGAGCCGCCGTCGCCCACCGGGATCGGGAAGTCGAGCCGTTCGTGCTCGACGCGCAGCTCGTCGAGGATCCGCAGCGACTGGCGCGCGAAGTACCCGATCTCGGGGTCGTTGCGCTTGGCTTCGAGTTCCGTGATGACGACGACGGGAAGGACCACCGCGTGCTCGGCGAACCTGAACAGCGCCCGGGGGTCCGACAGGAGCACCGAGGTGTCGAGCACGTACGTCCGCTCGGACTGCGCGGCGCCCGTGGGCGCCGAGGCATCCGGCCGCATCTTTCGATTCGACGACCGACCGACGGACTGGGAGGTTTCGAGTGAGGCCACGACCGCTCCTGCCCCGAGCGTTCCGCTCGGCTCTCGCGCCGGCCGGCGATCCTCCTACGAGCGGTTCACGAGCCGACTCGATCGGACACCTTGCCCGATGGGTTGAGCGTACGTCGGGCATCCGACACCGGTCGGTCCGACACGCGAACAGTTCACACCGTGTTCACACGCCGACGGCGGGATGCAGCGGACGAGTGCATGCGTCGCCGAGCGGATGCCGCGGCGCCGGCGCAGGCGGCCCGGCTCAGTACGACGCGGCCGTGCCGTACGACACGAACGCGGCGCGGAGCATGTCGAGCGTCTCCTCGCTGGTGGCCGCGTGCACGCTGAGGCGCACCTGACCCTGCCGCGTGGTCGCCGTCACGCCATGATTGTGCATCGAGGCGGTCAGGTAGGTGACCTGTCCCGCCGGCGGCTCGAGCACGACGATGCCGGCGCGCTCCTGCTCGTCGCGTGAGCTCACCACGGGCACGGCGAACTCGTCGGCCAGCTCGATCACCCGGCTCACCCGCTCCGTCACCGCGGTGTTGATCGCGGGCACGCCGGCCTGCGCGATGTCCTCGAGCGCGGCCGCGAAGCGGGCCTCGGCGATGGGGTCGGGGTTCGACACGCGGTACGCGCGGGCACCCGGAGCGGGCGGCGGCACGTGGTCCCACGGCTCCGCCTCCTCGGTGCCGGTGAAGCCCGAGAACACGGGGGTGAGTCGTTCGAGGGCTCGCGGCGACAGCGCCATGAAGCCGGTGCCCCAGCCGGCGCGGCACCACTTCTGGCCGCCCGTCACGACGACGTCGGCCGCCTCCCACGGCGCGTCCACGACCCCGAAGCCCTGGATGGCGTCGACGATGAGCAGCCGGTCGCCGATCACCTGGCGGATGCCCTCGATGTCGCAGAGGTAGCCCGTGCGGGAGTCAACGAGGCTCACGGCGACCGCCGCGACGTTCGACTCCAGCTGCTCGCGGATCTGGCCGGGGGTCACCTTGCCGTGGTCGGTCTCGAGCCATGCCGGCTGCACGGCGTGCAGCGCCTCCTGTGCTCGAACGGCCGCGATGGGCACGCTCGGGAACTCTCCGGGCGAGAGGAGCACGCTGCCCGTGAGCCCGAACATGGCGTGCATGAGCCCCTGCGAGGTGTTCGGCTGGAACACGATCGCGTCCGCGGGGAAGCCGAGCAACGCGGATGCCGCGGCGCGCACCCGCGCGTCCTGCTCGGCGAACACGTCGACACTGCCGTGGCGCGCGCGCTGGAGCACCTGGGTGAGCGCGAAGGACTCCTCGGCGGCGGCGGTCGCGAGCGGGCCGAACCGGCCGTAGTCGAGGTACCCGGGCTCATCGGTGAACCCGGCGATGAATGCGTCGATGGTCACGTACGCCCCCTTCTCCGAGCCATATCATGACAGACCCCAGCCGGTGTGTGAGCGTTCTCACCCGCCGAATCTGCGGTGGCGCTTCGCGTAGTCGCGCAGCGCGCGGAGGAAGTCGACCTGCCGGAGGTCGGGCCCGAGCGCCTCGACGAAGTAGAACTCGCTGTGCGCGGCCTGCCACAGCATGAAGTCGCTGAGGCGCTGCTCCCCCGACGTGCGGATCACCAGGTCGGGGTCGGGCTGGCCGCCGGTGTACAGGTGCTCGCCGATGAGGTCGGGGGTGAGTCGCTCGGCCAGGTCCTCCAGGCTCCGCCCCTCGGCGTGGTGCGCCGCGACAATGGAGCGCATCGCGTCGGTGATCTCCTTGCGTCCGCCGTACCCGACCGCGAGGTTCACGTGCAGCCCCCGCTTGTCGGCCGTGCGGTGCTCGGCGGCGTCGAGTGCGGCCACGAGCGGCGCGGGCAGGCCGGCATCCGACCCCACGTGCTGGACCCGCCAGTCGCGATAGTGCGAGAGCTCCTCGGCGAGCTCGGCGATGATCTCGATCAGGTCGGCGAGCTCGGCGCTGGGCCGGTTGCCGAGGTTGTCGCTGGAGAGCAGGTAGAGCGTGACGACGGAGATGCCGAGGTCGTCGCACCACTCCAGGAACTCGCGCATCTTCGCGGCGCCGGCGCGATGGCCGTGCGCGGCGCTGTCGTACCCGAGCTGCCGGGCCCACCGCCGGTTGCCGTCGATGATCATGGCGACGTGCCGGGGCAGCGCGGCTGGGTCGAGTCCGCGCCGGAGGCGGTTCCCATAGAGGCGATAGAGGATGCCGCGACCGAGGGGCTGATCGCTGGTCTGCACGGCACTACGCTACCGCTCCGCCGTCGCGGGGACTCACAGCCGAGGACGACGGGCGTTGGCCTACGCTGTGTGCATGACCCCGAAGCGCCGCCACGAGTCCGCCGACCTCGCGGAGGAGCTCAGCCGCCCGGTCGCGCCCGACGACACGTCGGACCTCGCGGTCAGCCGCGACGAGCACGGGCCCGACCTGCCCAACATCCCGCTCCTCGACGACGGGCTGGCCCAGCCCGCCGACGTGAAGCCCACCTGGCGCGGTTGGATCCACGCGGGCACCTTCCCGGTGACGATCATCGCGGGCGTGGTGCTCATCGTGCTCGCCGAGGGCGCCCCGGCCAAGTGGGCGTCGGCGGTCTTCACCCTCACGTCGATGCTGCTCTTCGGCAACTCCGCGTTGTACCACCGGTTCGACTGGAAGCCGCGAACCAAGCTCATCTTGAAGCGCATCGACCACGCCAACATCTTCCTGCTCATCGCGGGCACGTACACGCCGCTCGCGATCCTCGCCCTGCCGCCCGACAAGGGGTGGCTGCTGCTCGGCATCGTGTGGGCCGGTGCGCTCATCGGCATCGGCTTCCGCGTGTTCTGGATCATGGCGCCGCGCTGGCTCTACGTGCCCCTCTACCTGCTGCTCGGGTGGGCGGCGGTCATGTACCTCGGCGACCTGCTCGCGGCGAGCGTGGCGATGATGGTGCTCGTGATCGTGGGTGGCCTGCTGTACACGGCCGGGGCGATCGTCTACGGCCTGAAGAAGCCCAACCCGTGGCCCGGCCGGTTCGGGTTCCACGAGATCTTCCATGCCTGCACGGTGCTGGCGTTCATGTGCCACTGGACGGCGACGCTCATCATCGCGATGCACCCCGTCTACCACGTGGGCTGAGCCCTCCGACGGCGGCCCGGCACGGGAGTCGGCCCGCCGCCGCGCGGGTCGTCAGCGGACGGGCGGCCGGCCCTCGTCGTCGTCGGATGCCGCCGGACGGGCCTCGTCGGACGGCGGCGCCTTCGCGATCGGGGGCTCCGCGGCATCCGGCCCGGCGAAGCCGTCCTCGAGCTCGTGGAGCTCCTCCTCGCGACGCTCGGCCTCGAACTGCTCCCGCACCTCGGCGCGGTAGTTCACCCGGCGGATGCGACGCACCATGTCGAGCACGAGCAGCACGACGACGACCATGACGAGGAACGTGAGGACGAACCCCCAGATGCCGGGCGTCACGGTGTTCGGATCGAACTCCTCCTCGGCCGCGTGGACCAGGAGGCGCGGGCCGGCGGCGATCACGAGTGCGCTCCGTCGATGGGGCAGGCGGGCACGACGAGCATCGGACTCACTTTCGCAGCGGATTTCGGCTTCGCGGGGGCGGCTAGGCTGGATGCCAAGCCTAGACGATCGACGTGGGAAGGAGCCGTGGCCGTGGCCGAGCAGCAGTCCGACACGCTCGCCGCCCGCTACGGCCGGACCCGCACCAATCGCACCCGCGACCGGCTGCTCCTGATCGGCGGGGCGGTCGCCTTCGCGGTCGTGCTGATCGCCTGGGTCGTGTGGGCGGGCCTCGACGGCCAGAAGCCCTCGGTCGAGGCCATCGACACCGGTCACCGGCTGCTCAACGACGAGCGCGCCGTGGAGGTCAGCTGGACGCTGTCGGTGCCGCCCGGCAACGAGACGGCCTGCATCGTGCAGGCCTACGACGAGGACTTCACCGTGGTCGGCTGGAAGGTCGTCGAGATCCCGGCATCCGACCGCCATCTGCGCACGTTCACCGACACCGTACGCGTTGCGCGCGAAGCGAACACGGGTTTGATTTCGCGCTGCTGGCTCACCTAATATGGGGCATTCGCCTCGGCAGCTGCCGGGGCGACACGTCTATCTCAGGAGTGCACCATGGCGCAGGACGCCACCGTCACCTGGCTCACGCAGGAGGCCTTCGACCGACTCGCAGCCGAGCTCGAGGAGCTCTCCACGCATGGTCGCGAGGAGATCGCCAAGCGCATCGAGGCCGCGCGTGAAGAGGGTGACCTCAAGGAGAACGGCGGGTACCACGCCGCGAAGGACGAGCAGGGCAAGCAGGAGGCGCGCATCCGCCAGCTGAAGGAGCTGCTGCGCACGGCCCAGGTCGGCGAGGCGCCCCAGTCGTCGGGCGTCGTCGAGCCCGGCACCGTCATCACCGCCGTCATCGCCGGTGACGAGGAGACCTTCCTCATCGGCAGCCGCGAGATCGCCGGCGACTCCGAGCTCGACGTGTTCAGCGAGCAGTCCCCGCTCGGCGCCGCGATCATCGGCCTGAAGGTCGGCGACCGCACCACCTACACCGCGCCGAACGGGCGCGAGATCTCGGTGGAGGTCACCGGCGTCGAGACCTGGGGCGGCCAGTAGGACGCATCCCGCCCGAAACGATCCGTCGGCGACCGCGCACTGCGCGGGGGCCGTCGTCGTCGGGGCATCCCCGGTGACGGGGAGCGAGGATCAGTCGGTCTCGACCCGCGGCTCGTACCCCGCGCGGCGCAGCACCTCGACGACATGCTCGCGGTGCTCGGGTCCGCGGGTCTCGACCGAGAGCCGGAGCTCCACCTCGGAGATCTGCAACCCCGATCCGTGCCGGGTGTGCAGCACCTCGATGACGTTGGCGTTCGCCTCGGCGAGCAGCCCCGCGACGCGGGCGAGCTGGCCGGGCCGGTCGGGCAGCCCGACGCTGATCGTCAGGTAGCGGTCGGACGCGCTGAGGCCGTGCGCGACGACGCGCTGCATGAGCAGCGGATCGATGTTGCCCCCCGACAGCACGGCCACGATGGGCCCGTCGGTCGGCACGGCGCCCGTCATCATGGCCGCGACCGCGACCGCGCCCGCCGGCTCGACGACGAGCTTGGCCCGCTCGAGTAGCACCAGGAGCGCACGGGCGATGTCGTCCTCCGAGACCGTGACGACCTCGTCGATCGCCTCCCGGATGATCGCGAAGTTGAGCTCGCCCGGGCGGTACACCGCGATGCCGTCGGCGATCGTCGGCACGACCGGCACCTGCCTGGGCTGCCCCGCGGCGAGGGAGGCGACGTAGGGCGCGGCGTTCTCGGCCTGCACCCCGACGATGCGGATGGTGCGGCCCTCGCGCGCGGCCTGCTGCTTCGCCGCGCTGGCGATGCCCGCGGCGAGGCCACCGCCGCCGATCGGCACGACGATGGTCGTGGCATCCGGAGCCTGTTCGAGGATCTCGAGGCCGAGCGTGCCCTGCCCCGCGATCACGTCGGGGTGGTCGAACGGCGGGATCACCACGGCGCCCGTCTCGGCGGCGAAGGCGGTGGCCGCCTCGAGGGTCTCGCCGATCGAGTCGCCCTGGAGCACGACGTCGGCGCCGTACTGGCGGGTGGCGTCGAGCTTCGGCAGGGCCACGCCGACGGGCATGAAGATCGTGGCGCGGATGCCGAGCTCGCGGGCCGCGTAGGCGACGCCCTGGGCGTGGTTCCCGGCCGAGGCCGCGACGACGCCGCGAGCGCGCTCCTCCGTCGTCAGTGCCGAGATGCGGTGGTACGCCCCGCGCAGCTTGTAGGAGCCGGTGCGCTGGAGGTTCTCGCACTTCAGGTACACGGGCACGCCGAGCCGGTCGGCGAGGAACCGGGAGGTCTCCATCGGCGTGCGCCGTGCCACGCGGGCCACGATCTCGCGCGCGTCCTCGAACTGGGCGAGGCCGGGCCCCGGAATGGTGGTGATCACGTGTTCATTCTCCTCGCTGGTAGCCCGGCCGCTGCGGCACGGTGCGCCAGAGCGGAGATCGCACCTCGTCGGGCGGTGGGGCGGCGTCGCCCTTCCAGCTCCCGGATGACACGTAGTTGATCATGACGTTGAGCACCGCGGCGACGGGCACCGCGAACAGGGCGCCGGGGATGCCGGCGAGGAGGGAACCAGTCGCGACGGCGACGACGACGCCGAGCGGATGCACCTTCACGGCCGTGCCCATGATGAGCGGCTGCAGCACGTGGCCCTCGACCTGCTGCACGAGCAGCACGATGCCGAGCATGATGAGCGCGATGACCGGCCCGTTGTAGACGAGGGCGACGAAGACGGCGAGGGCGCCGGTCACGACCGCGCCGACGATCGGGATGAACGAGCCGAGGAAGACGAGGATGGCGATGGGCACCGCCAGCGGGACGCCCAGGAAGAACGCGCCGAGGCCGATGCCGATCGCGTCGATGGTGGCGACGAGGATCTGCACCTTCACGAAGTTCTGCAGCGTGTTCCACCCGGCGAGCCCGGCGCCGTCGACGGCGGCCCGTGCGCGGCGCGGGAAGACGCCGACGATCCAGCGCCAGATGCCCCGCCCGTCGATCAGGATGAAGAGCGTCGCGAAGAGCGTGAGCAGYGTGCCGGCGAGGAAGTGCCCGAGCGTCGACCCGAGCGAGAGCGCGCCGCTCACGAGGATGCCGCTGTCCTCCTGCACGGAGGACGCGATCTGTGCCATCCAGTCGTTGAGCTGCTGCTCGGTGATGTGGAATGGCCCCTGCAGCAGCCAGTCGCGGAAGTCGTCCCACGCCACGACCGACTGCTCCGCGAGGTCGCTGGCGCCCCGGGCGATGAACGTGATGCCGACGGCGAGCAGTCCGCCGACGATGACCAGGGCGGTGAGCATCGCGACGGTGACGGCGAGCCACTTCGGCCAGCGGTGGCGCTGCAGGAACTTCGAGAACGGCACGAGCAGCGCGCCGAGGAGCACGGCCACGAGCAGCGGGATGACGATGAGCCGAAGCTGGATGATGAGGAAGATGACGACGGCGAGGACGCCGCCGACGAGGAGGAGGCGCCACGACCAGGCGGCGGCGAGGCGCATGCCGAAGGGCACCGATTCGGAGGCGTCCCGGCGCGTCGGGGGCGGCGTCTCCCGGCCGCCCGCCTGGCGCCTGCCGATGAACCCGCCCCGAGCCTTCCCCGCCGACTCCGTCATCGCTCCAGTCTAGGCGGGCCGCATGCGGCGAACGGCATGCTTGCGCGCGCCGTCGGTGGTCGCGTATAGGGTCGGGGCACCATGGTCGACACCGTCTCCCCCGCGCTCGCCCGCCGCATCGCCCTCGCGGCCCAGGGCTTCGGTCGCCCCGTGCCGGAGTCACCCGGCACGCGCCAGGTCGCCTCGGTGATCGACCGGCTGGGGCTGCTGCAGATCGACTCGGTCAACGTGTTCGAACGCAGCCACTACCTCCCCGCCTTCAGCCGCATCGGCGACTACGACCGGCAGGTCCTCGACCGCCTCACGACCGGCCGACGGGGCCGCACCGTGGAGTACTGGGCGCACCAGGCCGCCTTCATCCCGCGCGAGCTGTGGCCGCTCTTCGAGTTCCGGCGCGAGGAGCACCGCCGCGTCGGCAGCGACTGGGGCGGGTGGCTCGTCGAGAACCGTCCGCTCGCCGACTGGCTGCGCGGCGAGCTCGGCGCCAACGGGCCGATGCGGGCGAGCGACATCGAGCACGACGCGAACGAGCGTCGCGGCCCGTGGTGGGGCTGGTCCGACGTCAAGCGCACGCTCGAGTGGATGTTCCGGGTCGGCGAGGTCGTCTGCATCGAACGGCGGCGGTTCGAGCGGGTCTATGCACTGCCCGAGCAGGCGCTCGCGCCCGAGCTGCTCGGCGAGGCACCTGCCGAGGCCGACGCGGTGCGCGAACTCATCGGCCGCGCGGCATCCGCCCTCGGCATCGCCACCGAGGCCGACCTGGCCGACTACTGGCGCATGAAGCGCGCGCCCGTGCGCGCGGCGATCCGCGACCTCGAAGACGCCGGGGTGCTGCTCCCTGTGCAGGTGCCCGGGTGGACGACCGGCACGCGACCGACGCCGACCTGGCTGCATCGCGAGGCGCGACGGCCGCGCCGCGTCGAGGGGGCGACCGTGCTCTCGCCGTTCGACCCCGTGGTCTGGTTCCGGCCGCGCACCGAGCGCCTGTTCGACTTTCACTACCGCATCGAGATCTACACGCCCGAACCCGATCGCAAGTTCGGCTACTACTCGCTGCCCGTCCTCATCGACGACGACGTGGTCGGCCGCGTCGACCTCAAGAGCGACCGCAAGGCCAAGGTGCTGCGCGTGCAGTCGGCCTGGTCCGAGTCCGGCGCCCCGGCCGACGCCGCGGCGCGGCTCGTGCCCGTGCTGTGGCGGGCGGCCGCCTGGCAGGGGCTCGACGGCATCGAGGTGGCCGACCGCGGCGACCTCGCGCCCGCCCTCCGCGCCGAGCTCGCGTCGGCGGCGTGAGTCGCGACGACAGGCGACCCGCCTAGAAGGCGCCGCCCATCTGCTCGAGCCGCTTCACGCGCTCGGCGATCGGCGGGTGCGTCGCGAAGAGGCGGCCGACCACGCCCGGCTTCAGCGGATCCGCGATCCAGAGGTGGGCCATCGACGTGTTCTGGCGTCGCATCGGCCGGCCGTACTGCTCGAGCTTCTCGAGGGCGCTCGCCAGTGCGTCGGGGTGACGGGTCGTCATCGCGCCCGTGGCATCCGCCAGGTACTCGCGCTGACGCGAGACCGCCAGTTGCACCAGGCTGGCGACGAGCGGGGCGATGAGCATGGCGACGAGGCCCACGACCAGGAGGATCGGATTGCCGTTGCTGTTGTTGTTGCGGCCGAAGAAGGTGATGCGCACGAACATGTCGGAGATGAACCCGACTGCCACGACGAGGCCGAACACGATCATCGACAGCCGGATGTCGTAGTTGCGCACGTGCCCGAGCTCGTGGGCCATGACGCCCTCGAGCTCGGCGTCGTCCAGGAGCTCGAGCAGGCCGGTGGTGGCGGCGACCACGGCGTGCTCGGGGTCACGGCCGGTGGCGAAGGCGTTGGGCGCCGGGTCGGAGATGACGAACACCCGCGGCATCGGCGTGCCCGTGGCGATGGAGAGGTTCTCGACGGTGCGCCACAGCCGTGGGTGGTCGGCCTTGCTCCGCAGCTCGATCGCGCCCGACATGGCGAGCGCCTGCCGGTCGGCGGTGAAGTACTGGAACAGTGCGTAGGCGCTCGCGATCACGACGGTGACGATCACGATCGTGGGGTCCTGGTAGACCCACGCAGCGAGCCATCCGAGCCCGCCGATGATGGCCAGGAAGAACAGGATGATGAAGACGGTGTTGCGTTTGTTCCTGGCGATCGCTCGGTACAACGCCGGCCCTTAGAACTGCACGCGCGGCGGCTCTGCGATGGCCGCAGGCTCCGTGACCTCGAAGAAGTCCCGCTCGTGGAAGCCCAGGCCGCGCACGAACAGGGTGTTGGGGAACACCTTGATCTTCGTGTTGAGCTCGCGCACGCCGCCGTTGTAGAAGCGGCGCGACGCCTGGATCTTGTCTTCGGTGTCGACCAGCTCGGACTGCAGCTGGAGGAAGTTCTGGCTGGCCTGCAGCTGCGGGTACGCCTCGGCGACCGCGAAGATCGACTTCAGCGCCTGCTGCATGTGGTTCTCGGCGGCACCCGCCTCGGCCGGCCCCTGCGCCTGCAGCGTTTCGGCGCGCGCGCGGGTGACGTTCTCGAAGACGGACTTCTCGTGGGCCGCGTAGCCCTTGACCGCCTCGATCAGGTTGGGGATGAGGTCGGCCCGGCGCTTGAGCTGCACCGTGATGTCGCTCCACGCCTCGTCGACGCGGACGTTGAGGGTCACGAGGGAGTTGTAGGTCGCCCAGAGGTAGATCCCGATGATCACCACGAGCGCGACGACGATGATGACGGGGATCAGCCATTCCATGGCACGGACTCCTAGCGCTCCAGCGACGATCGGGGGTGCTCTCATCCTACCGAGCGGGCAGGGGGCACCAGTGGGCTTCCCATGAGACTCGGAGGGAACCGCGGGCACCGCCGGGCGTAGGCTCGCGGTGTGGAGCAGCGTGCAGAGCCGCGACGACGCGGACGCCCACGAGGCGCGAACCGCGACGACACGAAGGCCCGGATCCTCGACGCCGCCGCCGCGGAGTTCGGCGAGCGCGGCTACGAGGGCGCGTCCATCCGCTCGATCGCCCGCCGCGCCGGGGTGGACCCGTCGCTCGTGCACCACTACTTCGAGGACAAGTCGGCGCTCGTCGTGGAGGTCGTCGCGGTGCCGCTGCGCCCCGACCGCCTCGTGCAGGGCGCGCTCGACGGTCCCCTCGAGGAGCTCGGGGCCAGGCTCGTGCGCACGGTGCTCGTCGCGTGGGACAACCCCGCGGTGCGTCCTGCGGCGACGGCGGCCATGCGCTCGGCGATCGGGCACGGCCCGGTCGCGCGCATGCTCCGGGAGTTCCTGCGCCGGGAGATCATGCACCGGCTGGCGGGCCGCATCGCCGACGAGTCCGACGCCGAACTGCGGGCGCAACTGGCCGCCTCGCAGCTCGTGGGCGTGATCATGCTGCGCTACGTCCTGGCGTTCGATCCGGTGGCGTCAATGAGCGACGACGAGATCGTGGCGCGCGTCGGTCCGGCGGTGCAATGGCACCTCACGGGCACCGGTCCGGTGCTTGACAGCGCCCCGGTGCGCGCGCACAATTCAGCACATGGTGAATAACGCGGATGCCGCGGCGCCGCCGGCCATCGTCATCGACGACCTGCACGTGCGCCGCTCCCGCATCCCGGTGCTGCACGGCCTCTCGCTGACCGTGCCGAAGGGTCGCATCGTCGGCCTCCTCGGACCGAGCGGCAGCGGCAAGACCACCCTCATGCGCGCCATCGTCGGCGTGCAGGTGGTCGACTCCGGCCGCATCGAGGTGCTCGGCCTCCCGGCCGGCTCCCGGGAGCTGCGCACCCGCCTGGCCTACGTCACCCAGCAGGCGAGCGTGTACGACGACCTCACGGTGCGGCAGAACCTCGCCTACTTCCGCCGGATCCTCGGCGCACCGGCATCCGACATCGACGCCGTCATCGAGCGCACCGACCTCGGCTCGGTGGCCGACCGCCTCGCCGGCGCGCTCTCGGGCGGGCAGCGCGGACGCGTGTCGCTCGCCGCCGCCCTCCTCGGCGCCCCCGAGGTGCTCGTGCTCGACGAGCCGACCGTCGGGCTCGACCCCGTGCTGCGCGTCGAGCTCTGGGACCTCTTCCACCGGCTCGCCGCCGACGGGGCCACGCTGCTGGTGTCGAGCCACGTGATGGACGAGGCCAAGCGCTGCGACCGCCTGCTGCTCATGCGCGACGGCGCCCTGCTCGCCGACGACACCGTGCCCGGGGTGCTCGAGGCCACCGGCACCGACGACATCGAGACCGGGTTCCTGCGGCTCATCGAGCGCGGCCAACCCGACCTGCGACCCGAGTCGGGGCGGGAGACGGCACGATGAACCTCGCGCGCACGTTCGCGACCACCGGCCGGGTGCTCTCGCAGATCAGGCACGACCCGCGCACCATCGGCCTGCTCCTCGTGGTGCCGAGCCTCCTCATCGGCCTCGTCGCCTGGATGTTCACCGACACCGACACCTTCGCCTCGATCGGCCCGGCGATGCTGGCGCTCTTCCCGTTCATCGTGATGTTCCTCGTCACGAGCATTGCGACCCTGCGCGAGCGGCGCAGCGGCACCCTCGAGCGACTGTTCTCGATGCCGCTCGGCAAGGGCGACTTCATCCTCGGCTACGCGCTCGCGTTCGGGTTCCTCGCGATCTTCCAGACCGCGATCGCGGTCTCGTTCGCGGTCTGGGTGTGCGGGCTCGAGATCGAGGGGTCACTGGTGCTGCTGTTCGCGGTCGCCATCTGCGACGCCCTGCTCGGCACGGCCCTCGGCCTCCTCGCGAGCGCGTTCGCCCGCACCGAGTTCCAGGTGGTGCAGTTCCTGCCGGTGTTCGTCTTCCCGCAGGTGTTGCTCGGCGGCATCTTCCTGCCCACCGACCAACTGCCGGCGGGCCTCGAGGCGATCAGCGGATGGCTGCCGCTCACCTACGCCATCGACGCGCTGAACGCCGTCTCGACCGGCGACGAGGACACCGCGTGGATCATCACGAAGCTCCTCGTCGTGATCGCGTGGATCATCGGCTCGATCGTGCTGGGATCGGTCACGCTGCGTCGGCGGACTCCGTAGCCGCGGCATCCGTCGTCACGCCCCCGAGCACCCGATCGAGGTAGGCGTTCGCGAAGCGGCCCTCGGGGTCGAGCTCGTCGCGCACCCGCACGAAGTCGTCGAACCGCGGGTACACGTCGCGCAGCGTCTCGGCCGTCTGCGTGTGCATCTTGCCCCAGTGCGGGCGTCCGCCCAGGCCGCGCATGATCTCCTCCACGGCGGCGAAGTACTCGCGCGGGTCCTCGCGGTAGTAGCGGTGCACCGCGATGTAGCCGGTGTCCCGGCCGTGCGCCGTCGAGAGCCAGTTGTCGTCGGATGCCGCGGCGCGCACCTCGATCGGGAAGGTGATGTTCCACCCCTTCCGCTCGATGAGCGCCCGCACCTCGCGCACCGCATCCGGCACGGCCTCGAGCGGGACGGCGTACTCCATCTCGCGGAATCGCACCCGGCGCGCACTGGTGAACACCGACGGCGAGAAGTCGGTGAAGTCGCGGTTGCCGCTGAGCTTGTCGGTGAGCCAGGCGAGGTGGGGAGTGAGACGGGGTGCGACCGTGAGGGCGCGGCAGGCGGCCCCGAACAGCCCATTGGCGACGAGCTCGTCGTCCACCCAGCGCGAGACGCGCCCGAGCGGCTTGCGAGGCGCGTCGGCCGGCAGCCGAGTGTTCGTCTTCGTCAGGGCCGTGTCGGTGTGGGGGAACCAGTAGAACTCGAAGTGGTCGTGCGCCCGCACCCGGTCGAGCCACTCGTCGACCACGAGCCCGAACGGCTCGGGGCGCTCCACGGCGTGGAGCACGAACCGGGGCACCAGCTGCAGCGTCACCTCGACGAGCACGCCGAGGGCGCCCAGGCCGACGCGCACGGCGGGCAGCAGCTCGGGCCGCTCGGTCTCGCTGACGGTGAGGAGCTCGCCGGTGCCGGTCACGAGCTTCGCCGCGACGATCTGCGTCGCGAGGCCGCCGAAGCCGAGCCCGGTGCCGTGCGTTCCGGTCGAGGTCGCGCCGGCGATGGTCTGCCGGTCGATGTCGCCCATGTTCGGCAGCGCGAGACCGTAGGGGGCGAGCAGGGCGGGCAGCTGGTGCAGCCGGGTGCCGGCGGCGAGCGTGACCCGCCCGGTCGCGACATCCGCGTCGATGACGCCCGTGAGGTCGCCGAGATCGAGCTGCACGTCGGGGGCGACGGCGATGCCGGTGAAGCTGTGGCCGGCGCCGACGGGCTTCACGCGCAGGCCGGATGCCGCGGCGGCGGTGACCGCCCGCTGCACCGCCCCGGCCGTGGCCGGCCGTTCCACCCGCACCGGCCGCACCGCCTCGGTGCGGCCCCAGTTGCGCCACAGGTCTCCGCTCGCCGTCACAGGAACGCCTTCCCCTCGCCTCGGTAGGTGGGCACGGTGTCGACCACCGCGTCGCCGTCGACGACGGCGAACTCGTTGAGGTGCTCCGACAGCTCGCCCGACTTGGTGTGCCGGAACCAGACGCGATCGCCCGCTCGCAGGCGCCCGGCCGCAGCGCCGGTGACGGGCGTCTGCACTTCGCCGGCCGACTCGCGCGGCACCATCGCGAGCCCCTCGGGCCAGACGATGCGCGGCACCCGGTCGGGCCCGGGCGGGCCCGACGCGATCCAGCCGCCGCCGAGGATCGTGGCGTGGGCCGGGCTCGGCGAGCGCACGACGTCGAGCGCGAACGYCGCCGCGGGTGCGGGCGTGAAGTGCGCGTAGCCGTCGAAGAGGTGGCCGCCGAAGAGGCCGGAGCCCGCGGCGATCTCGGTGATCGAGGCATCCGCCGCCGTCGCCTCGAGCGAGCCGGTGCCGCCTCCGTTCACGAACTCGAGGTCGGCGTGCTCGCGCACCGCCGCGACCGCACGGGCGCGGCGCTCGAGCAGCTCGGGCAGCGAACGCGACTGCATCCAGCGGTTCACCGCTCCGTCGACCGGGCGCCCCGCCGGGCGGTTCACGACGCCTGCGATCTGCGCCTCGTACGACATCATGCCGACGAGCCGGAAGCCGGGCCGCCGCACGATGTAGGCG
>NZ_JBFUCL010000027.1:0-18573 GCF_056405255.1 Agromyces sp. P1_H4
TCCGGCCGCGGGAATGCGCGGCGCCAGCGGGCGGCGCCCGATGAGCACCGGGCCGGCGATGGGATGCGGCGGACCGTCGCCGATCCGGAACGCCGGGATGGCCCGGGTCGGCGGTGGTGGCACGGGTGCCGCCGGTCCCGCCTCGGCGACGAACGGCACGGTCGACGGTCGCTGGGGCGCACCCGCAGCCGACGACGGCTGCGACTCGGCGACGGGCACCCCCGCCGCGTGTCCGGAGGGAACCGGACTGCCGGCACCGGCGGACCGGCGTGGAGTGAGGATCGTGTCGGCCGAGTCCAGGGGCGTGCCGGGCTCGGCGTCGGCATTCGGCCCGGGTGCGCCGGCGACGGGCCGTGCGCGGCCCATGAGGATGGTGTCGGCATCGGCGGCGGATGCCCGGGGTCGCCGGGGCGCGGCGGGCGAGTTCCACTCGAGGGCCGAGGCGCGCAGGCTGGCGCGCGCGTGCGCCACCACGTCGTTCGTCTCACCGAGGTGATCGAGCGGCGAATCCGCCCCGACGATGCGGATCGCGATCACGGCGTCGAAGTCGGCGAGGTGCCAGGGACGGATGTCGCGCGCGTCGAACCGCCTCGTGCCGCCGGGCGACGTGAGGTCGACGACGGCGTCGCCGCGCACGACGGCCGTCACCTCGGCGGGCGAGTCGCCCGGCCACCAGACGATGCCGAAGGACTCCACCGCGTCCGCGCCGCCGAGCGGGACCAGGCCGACGAGGGCCTCGATGGTCACCGTCTCGTCGGCCGCTGCCGCCGCCAAGGCCGTGGTCGCCGCATCGGGAGCCGGCGCGGCGATCGCGGCGATGAAGCGGTCGCCCACGACGATGTCCCATGCGGGCGCGCCCGGCACCGCCGCGCTCGTGACGGATCCGACCACCATGTCGACCAGTCTGGCATCGTGCGCCCCGACACGTCCCCGCAGGACTCATCCCGTGGGATCTCCCGTGGGATCCACCACATAGGAGATGGCATTGTATGGAATCAGTTGCGAACCGCGCTGGTTTCGACGGAATCGCTTGCCAGCGGCATCCGTCGCTGACATGATCGACGCATGACGAACTCCGCGCGTTCGGCGCAGCTGCGGCCGGTGCACCTCGACGACGTCTCCAAGGCGATCATCGAGCAGCTCCAGGCCGACGGCCGGCGGTCGTACGCCGACATCGGCAAGGCGGTCGGCCTGTCGGAGGCCGCGGTCCGTCAGCGCGTGCAGCGGCTCACCGAATCGGGCGTCATGCAGATCGTCGCCGTGACCGACCCGATGCAGTTGGGCTTCACCCGGCAGGCCATGATCGGCATCCGCGCCGGCGGCGACACCCGAGAACTCGCCGAGCAGCTCGCCGAGATCCCCGAGCTCGACTACGTCGTGCTCACGGCCGGCAGCTTCGACCTGCTCGCCGAGGTGGTCTGCGAGAACGACGAGGAACTCATCAACCTGCTGAACTCGCGCATCCGCAACCTGCCCGGCGTGCAGAGCACCGAGACCTTCGTATACCTGAAGCTGCAGAAGCAGTTCTACAACTGGGGCACCCGCTGAGCGGGCGACCCGAACCAGGAGGACAGCCATGACCACCCTCGACTCACCGACGAGCCTCGACGTGCGCTACGACAACGCGGACCTGCAGCAGAAGGCCAAGGACCACCTCTGGATGCACTTCTCCCGGCAGTCCACGATGGCGACGTCGGGAGTGCCGATCATCACCCGCGGCGAGGGCCATCACATCTTCGATGTGGAGGGCCGCAAGTACTTCGACGGCCTCTCGGGCCTCTTCGTCGTGAACGCCGGCCACGGACGCCGGCGCCTCGCCGAGGTCGCCGCCAAGCAGGCCGAGCAGCTCGCGTTCTTCCCKATCTGGTCGTACGCGCATCCCTCGGCGATCGAGCTCGCCGACCGGCTGGCGGACTACGCACCCGGGGACCTCAACCGCGTCTTCTTCTCGACGGGCGGCGGCGAGGCGGTCGAGACGGCGTTCAAGCTGGCGAAGTACTACTGGAAGCTGAAGGGCCAGCCCACCAAGCACAAGGTGATCTCGCGCGCCGTGGCCTACCACGGCACACCCCAGGGAGCGCTCGCGATCACCGGCATCCCCGCCATGAAGGCGATGTTCGAACCGCTCACGCCGGGCGGGTTCCGGGTGCCGAACACGAACTTCTACCGGGCTGCAGAGGTTGGCGCGCCGTCCGAGGACCTCGAGGCGTTCGGCGTCTGGGCCGCGAACCGGATCGAGGAGATGATCCTCTTCGAGGGTCCCGAGACGGTGGCGGCGGTCTTCCTCGAGCCGGTGCAGAACTCCGGCGGATGCTTCCCGCCGCCGCCCGGATACTTCCAGCGCGTGCGCGAGATCTGCGACCAGTACGATGTGCTGCTCGTCTCCGACGAGGTGATCTGCGCATTCGGTCGCATCGGGCACATGTTCGCCTGTGATGCCTACGGCTACGTGCCCGACATGATCACGTGCGCCAAGGGCATGACGTCGGGGTACTCCCCCATCGGCGCGACGATCGTCTCGGAGAAGATCTACGAGCCCTTCGCCACCGGGACGACCTCGTTCTACCACGGCTACACCTTCGGCGGTCATCCCGTGTCGGCCGCCGTCGCCCTCGAGAACCTCGACATCTTCGAGGAGGAGGGGCTGAACGAGCGCGTGCGCGAGAACTCCCCCCTGTTCCGTGCCGAGCTCGAGAAGCTCCTCGACCTGCCGATCGTGGGCGACGTGCGCGGCGACGGGTACTTCTTCGGCATCGAGCTCGTGAAGGACAAGGCCACTCGCGAGACCTTCGACGACGACGAATCCGAGCGGCTGCTGCGCGGGTTCCTCTCGAAGGCCCTGTTCGACGCCGGCCTGTACTGCCGGGCCGACGACCGCGGAGACCCCGTGATCCAGCTCGCGCCGCCGCTCACCATCGGCGTGCCCGAGTTCCAGGAGATCGAGCAGATCCTGCGAGGGGTGCTCACCGAAGCCTCGAACCGGCTCTGATGGCGTCGCTCCGTCGCGCGACGGACGGCAGCGAGGCGACGTATCGGCAGGCGAGCTTCTGGCTCGACGATGTCGTCGTCTCGGGCACGGACGACCTGGCTCCCCGGGCCGCCCTGACGTCGGATGCCTCGTTCGACGTCTGCATCGTCGGCGGAGGGCTGACGGCCCTGTGGACGGCGTACGCACTCGCGAAGGCGGAACCCCGGCTGCGGATCGCGGTCCTTGAGCGCGAGATCGCCGGCTACGGCGCGTCGGGCCGGAACGGCGGATGGTGCTCGGCGCTGTTCCCCCGCTCGGCAGCGTCACTGGAACGCGAGCACGGGTTCGATGCGGCCGTCGCCATGCGGCGCGCGATGATCGACACCGTCGAGGAAGTCGGTCGCGTCACCCGAGCCGAGGGCATCGAGTGCGACTACGAACGTGGCGGCACGGTGGTCTTCGCGCGGAACGACGTGCAGCGGGCAGCCGCCATCGCCGACGTCGGCGAGGCACGTCGGTTCGGTGTCGATCGCCTCGAGTACTGGGACGACGCGGCGGTCGCGGGGCGCTTCGGCGCCTCGGGAATCGACGGGGCCTCCCCCACCGCCGTGCTCGATCCCGCGTGCGCACGGCTGCATCCGGCGAAGTTGGTGCGGGGCCTCGCCCGCGTGGTCGAGGCGCTCGGCGTCGCGATCTTCGAGCGGACGGAGGTGGTCGATTGGGCCGCCGGGAAGGTGCGATTCCATGCCGTCGACTCGGGTGCGCACGGGACCGTCTCGGCGCGCCGGGTCATCATCGCCCTCGAGGGCTACGGCTCGCAACTGCCGCGCGTTCGGCGGCGCATCCTCCCGATCTACTCGCTGATGATCGCGACCGAACCACTCCCCGACGAGGTCTGGAGCGAGATCGGGATCGCGCACGGCCAGACGTTCAGCGACTACCGGCACCTCCTGATCTACGGTCAGCGCACGGCCGACAATCGATTCGCGTTCGGTGGTCGTGGCGCCCGGTATCACTGGGGAAGCGCGGTCGATCCGGCGTACGAGCGGGTCGACGACGTGTTCTCGCACCTGCACCGTGCCCTGCGCGAGCTCTTCCCGGCGTTGGGCGACGCGCGGATCACGCACCGCTGGGGTGGTCCGCTCGGCATCGCGAGGGACTGGCACGCGACCGCGAGCTACAACCCGAGGACGGGGGTCGGCTTCGCGGGCGGGTACGTGGGCGATGGGCTCTCGACGACGAATCTGGCGGGCCGCACGCTCGCCGACCTCGTGCTCGAACGCTCCACCGCGCTGACCGCCCTCCCGTGGGCGAACCACCGTTCGCCCCTGTGGGAGCCGGAGCCGCTCCGCTTCGCCGGCGCGAACCTCGGCGTGCTCGGCATGCAACTCGCCGACGTCGAGGAACGGGTGACGAAGCGGCCATCCGTCGCCGCTCGGCTGCTGGGTCCGCTCACCGGTCACTGACATCCGACCCGGGTCGGGAGAATGCCCACTCGGGGAGTGCGCCACTGCCGATGAACGACGCGAGCAGCCCCGCCATCGAGAGGTCGGGTTCCGCCGAGATCGCCTGCTCGAGCAGCGCTCCGGCCGCCGATCCCATGCCGAGTGCCCACGCCAGCCAGGCCGCAACGCACAGCGGCGGCCCGCGGTGGCCGTCGGGCGCATGTGCTGCGGCCCACCGCACCGCCTCGAGCGCCCGGCGCACCCGATCGGCATCGGGCCTGATGGTCGTCTGCCCGAGCAGGAGCCGCGCGAGCAGGTCGGAGACCGTTTCGCCGGGGTCGTCGGCGTGCCGCCGACGGACGACCTGGTCGACGGTCTCTCCCGTGCGCTCCGCCACCGCGGCGGTCTCGAAGGCGTCGTCCAGGGCCGTCTCGCCGACCACCGGCCCGAATCCGAACTGCAGCATCATCGCATCGCGGATGCCCGGTCGCCGCGCCAGGTGGAGGAACCACGCGATGCGGCGTTCGGGCTGATCGCCGGGCTCGCCCTCGAGCAGGGCCTCGACGAGCTCAACCGGGTCCGCCTCGGCGCCGAGTTCGGCGAGCGCCGCCTCGCCTCGCTCGAGGTCGTCGAATCGGGCGATGTRCTCGGCGATCTCGCGGTAGGTGGCGTCGTCGGGCGTCGGCAGGCGACCGGAGTCGGCCACGCCGCCGATCGAGCGGGCGTCGCCCGGAACCCGGCTCAGTGCGCTGCTCTCGTCGATCATCGCGACCGGATGCCCGTTGGCGGGCGTCGCGGGATCGAGAAGCGACCCCCAGGCGTCGGCGCCGTGGCAGAGGGCGTCCCGCACCACGAATCCGGCCTGCTCGATGCGTCGGACCAGCAGCGACAGGAGCGCGCGTTCGGGGAACCGGCGGGTCGCGCCGAAGGTCGCGTCGGTGTACGCGATCGGCACGACGGCATCGACGCCCGGCATCCGACAGAGCGTGCCGATGATGGCGCTGACGACCGCCTGCCGCTCGGCCGCGCGCCGAGGGAGGTCATGACGGAGGACGCCGGCCGAGCGCGTGCCGCGGAAGGCCACGCAGACGATCGAGCGTTCGGGGATGAACCCGGCAAGGGTGGGCACGATGGCCAGCAGGTCGTGGGCACCGGCGGCACGGATGATGGTGGTCATGCGGTGAGCATGGCGCCCGCGGCATCCGTCGCGCCCCGGCGCCACTTCCGTATCGATGGCCCTCAGTCGGGCGAGGCCTGGGGAGGAGGACTCAACCCGCGGCGAAGATCCGGGAGACCTCGTCGAGCTCGGCGTCGGTCGGCTGCCAGGCGACACCGGCGGCCGCGTTCTGCCGGATCTGCTCGGGCCGCGTGGTGCCGGCGATCACGCTCGTCAGCGACGGCTGTGCGAGCAGCCATCCGAACGTGGCCTCGAGCATGCTGATGCCGCGCGCGTCGGCGAAGTCGCGGTATCGGTCGAGCACGTCCCATGGCGCGTCGTCGACGAGGTGACGGCGCTGACGCATGATACGGGTGTCGGCGGGCTGCTCGTCGCGTCGGAACTTTCCGGTGAGCAGGCCGTTCTGCAGCGGGAAGTACGGCAGGAAGCCGAGCCCCAGGTGCCGGACCGCCGGGAGGACCTCGGCCTCGACGCCCCGTGCCAGCAGGTTGTACTCGTTCTGCGCGGAGATGAAGCGTGCGGCGCCCAGCTCGCGCGCGACGTATTCCGCCTCCGCGATCTGCCAGCCGCTCAGGTTGGAGTGGCCGAGGTAGCGCACCTTGCCGGCGCGCACGAGGTCGTCGAGTGCCGCGATGGTCTCGTCGATCGGCGTTGCAGGGTCGGGCGTGTGCAGCTGGTACAGGTCGATCCAGTCGGTCTGCAACCGCCGGAGCGACCCCTCGACGGCGAGGCGGATGTAGCGGCGCGAGCCCCGTGCTCCCCACGCCGGGAGGGGCGACGGCAGGCTCGAGTGCCCGAACTTCGTCGCGATGACGACCTCGTCGCGGCGCCCGCGCAGCGCTGAGCCCAGGAGGGTCTCGCTGAGTCCGTACTCGCGGCCGTAGATGTCGGCGGTGTCGATGAGATTGACGCCGACGTCGAGCGCCGCCGCCACTACGGCGTCCGTGCCCTCCTGGCCTTCCGTGGCGGTGCCCACCCGACCGAAGTTGTTGCCGCCGAGCCCCACGGTCGAGACGCGGAGGCCCGACCGGCCGAGGGAGCGGTACTCGAGATCCGTCATCGCTCCAGCCTATTCGCGCACGGTCCTCGGCTCTCGACTCGTCCTCCCCAGCCGACTCGATCGGGCGCGATCCGCGATGTCCGATTCCCGCGAGTCGATGTCGGATGCCGCGGCTACGCTCGAACCATGACCAACGTGTACCTCACCCGCCTCGACAGCCCCGTCGGGCGCATCGAGCTCGTCGGCGATGACGATGCGCTGACCGGCGTCACCATCGAGCGCGATGGCGCGCTCCCCCACGACGGCGAGCCCGAGCGCTCCAATCCGGTGCTCGACGACGCCCGATCGCAGCTCCTCGAGTACTTCGCCGGCGCACGCACCGACTTCGACGTCCCCGTCCGCCTTTCGGGCACGGCGTTCCAGCAGGCCGTCTGGGCCGAACTCGAGCGGCTCCAGTGGGGCGAGGCCATCTCATACGGCGCGCTGGCCACGGCCGTCGGCAAGCCCGGGTCGGCCCGTGCGATCGGCGGCGCCGTCGGTGCCAACCCGGTGCCCATCATCGTCGGATGCCATCGGGTGCTCGCGTCCGACGGACGTATCACGGGCTACTCCGGCGGCGACGGCATCCCGACCAAGCTCTGGCTGCTCGGACACGAACGCATCGGCTTCGCCGCGTGAGCGTCATCCCATCCGCCGACGTCGTGATCGGTGACGACGCCCTCCCCCGCTGCGCCTGGGGCGCGAACGATCCCGAATACCGCCGGTACCACGACGAGGAATGGGCCACGCCACAGCACGATCCCGTGTGCCTCTACGAGAAGGTCTGCCTCGAGGGGTTCCAGGCGGGGCTGTCGTGGATCACCATCCTCCGCCGGCGGCCGGCGTTCCGCGAGGTCTTCCACGGGTTCGACGTCGATCAGGTCGCCGCGATGACCGAGGCCGACGTCGAGCGGCTGCTGACCGACGCCCGCATCATCCGCCACCGGGGCAAGATCGAGGCCGCCATCCAGAACGCCAGGGCCACCCTCGCTCTGGATGTCCCTCTCGACGAACTCCTGTGGAGCTTCGCTCCCCCGCCTCGCGACACGGCGCCGCGGTCGTTCGCGGAGGTTCCCGCCACGACGCCCGAGTCCGTTGCTATGAGCAAGGAGCTCCGCCGGCTCGGCTTCCGGTTCGTCGGGCCGACCACGATGTACGCGCTCATGCAGGCTGCGGGCATGGTGGACGACCACGTGTCGGGGTGCTTCCGGGCGAGGATGCCGCGAGACGCATCCGCGGAGCCCGTCACGACAGTCGCCTGATCAGGCTCAGGCCAGGAGCTCCAGCTCGCGCATGCCGCTCGCGGGGTCAGCGCCCTGAGCGGCGTCGAGCCCGAATCCGGCGGTCCGCGCCCAGTCGATCAGCTCGTCGACCGATTCCACCGTCGGACGAGACTCGAGCACCGCCCGCGTGAACGCGCCCTTCGCCGTCTTGTTGAAGTGGTTGAGGGCGCGACGTCGTCCGTCGCCTCCGATCGTGACGACGCGAACGAAGACGCTGTCCTCTCGGACGGGCGCCGGGCCGAGGTGCGCGTACCCCTCGGAGCGGAGGTCCACGATCAGCCCGCGCTGCTGCGCGAGCGACGACTCGAGGAGCGGCCGCCAGAACTGACGCAGCCGGATGCCGGGGAGACGCGAGTCATGGGACAGCCGGTAGGCGGGAATGGGATCGAGCGCGCCGACCAGGCCGAACAAGGCCGAGTGCACCATGACCGTGCGGGCCGCATACGACCTCGCCTCGGCCGACAGCGTCGGGGCGTCGAGCGCATCGAACAGCACCCCCGTGTAGCGGTCGATCGCAGGCATCGACGGCGCAACGTGGATCCGACGGTTCCGCTCGACCTCGGCCGATTGCCGCGGACCGAGCTTCAAGGCGCGCATGGCGGCGTCATGGTCCGCGGCGAGTGTCGCGACCGCGTCCATCAGCTCGAACCGGGCATCGTTCAGTTCGGGTGCGGCCAGCAGCGCGAGATCGACCGGGCCACCGTCGCCGCCATCCCGTTTCGTCTCGGACGGCGGCAGGAGCAGCCGCATCTAGGACGCGATGAAGGCGAGCGCCGCCTCGACGTTCGATCCGAGCGACTGCACGCTGTCGATGGTCACGCGCGGCAGCGCCGAGGACGGACCCGTCCACGGGGCGTAGCCCTCGAGGCTCTGCTCGACGGCGCGCCACGTCGTCTCCTCGAGGTGCGGKAGCCGACGCTCGCGCTTCTCGAGACGCGCACGGTGCACTCCCTCGTCGGAGCAGGCCACCTCGATCACCCGCAGTCGCACATCGGCGCGCGCAGCGAGGTCGCGCCACTGCAGCCGAGCCGCCTCCGCGGCATTCACCGCGTCGACGATGACCGTGCGTCCGGAGTCGAGCTCCTTCTCCGCGATCTCCTCGGCAACGAGGTACGCCGCGAGCCCGGTGGGCTGGTCGGCGTCGATGCCGGCGCGGAGAATGGCCGACTCGATGGGGTCGACGGACACGACCGTGGCGCCGAGCCGGGCACCGACGATCTCGGCGATCGTCGACTTGCCCGCGCCCGGCAGCCCGGCCATGACGATGAGTTGGGTGACGCTCAGGTCACCGAACTGGCGTTCGATCGGCTGCTCCCCCTGCATCCGTGCTCCCTCAGGCGAGCTCGGCCCGCGACGCGACGAGCTGGACCGAGTCGGACTGCACCGACAGGAACCCGTCCTCCGCGTTGGCCGTGATCTTCTCGCCACCCGGGAGGGTGACGCGAACTTCGCCACCGGCGAGGATCGCGAGCATGGGCTCGTGGCCGGGAAGGATGCCGATCTCGCCTTCGACCGTACGGGCGATGACCATGGACGCCTCGCCCGACCAGACCTCCCGGTCGGCCGAGACGACGCTCACATTGAGGACGGCCATGCTCAGCCGTTCTCCTTCTGGATGCGGGCCCAGTTCTCCTCGACGTCGGTGATGGGGCCGACGTTGAAGAACGCCTGCTCCGCGACGTGGTCGAAGTCACCGCGGGCGATCGCGTCGAACGACTCGATCGTGTCCTTGAGCGGCACCGTGGAGCCCTCGACACCGGTGAACTTCTTCGCCATGTAGGTGTTCTGCGAGAGGAACTGCTGGATGCGACGCGCGCGCGACACCGTGATCTTGTCTTCCTCGGAGAGCTCGTCGACACCGAGGATCGCGATGATCTCCTGGAGCTCCTTGTTCTTCTGGAGGATCTGCTTGACCGTGGTGGCGACGCGGTAGTGGTCCTCGCCCAGGTAGCGGGGGTCCATGATGCGCGACGTCGAGGTGAGCGGGTCGATGGCCGGGTAGAGACCCTTCGACGCGATCTCACGCGACAGCTCGGTCGTGGCGTCGAGGTGCGCGAACGTCGTGGCCGGAGCGGGGTCGGTGTAGTCGTCGGCGGGGACGTAGATCGCCTGGAGCGAGGTGATCGAGTGGCCGCGCGTCGACGTGATGCGCTCCTGCAGGACGCCCATCTCGTCGGCGAGGTTCGGCTGGTAGCCCACCGCGGACGGCATGCGGCCGAGCAGCGTCGACACCTCGGAGCCCGCCTGCGTGAAGCGGAAGATGTTGTCGATGAAGAGCAGCACGTCCTGCTTCTGCACGTCGCGGAAGTACTCCGCCATGGTCAGCGCGGAGAGCGCGACGCGAAGGCGCGTGCCCGGCGGCTCATCCATCTGGCCGAAGACGAGGGCGGTCTTGTCGAAGACGCCCGCCTCCTCCATCTCGTGGATGAGGTCGTTGCCCTCACGGGTGCGCTCGCCGACACCGGCGAACACGGAGACGCCACCGTGGTCCTGCGCCACGCGCTGGATCATCTCCTGGATGAGGACGGTCTTGCCGACGCCCGCACCACCGAAGAGGCCGATCTTGCCGCCCTGCACGTAGGGGGTGAGGAGGTCGATCGACTTGATGCCGGTCTCGAAGAGCTGCGTCTTCGACTCGAGCTGGTCGAATGCCGGGGGCCGGCGGTGGATCGGCCAGCGCTCGGTGATCTCGACCTGCTCGCCCGGCTCGCCGTTGAGGATCTCGCCGATGACGTTGAACACCTTGCCCTTGGTGACGTCGCCCACGGGGACGGAGATCGCCTCGCCGGTGTCGGTCACCTCCTGGCCGCGCACGAGCCCGTCGGTGGGCTTCAGCGCGATGGCGCGGACGAGGTCGTCACCCAGGTGCTGGGCGACCTCGAGGGTCAGGACGAGGGTCTCGCCTCCGACCGTGATCTTGGTCTGGAGAGCGTTGTAGATCTCGGGGATCGAGTCGTGCGGGAACTCGATGTCGACGACGGGGCCCGTGACGCGGGCGATGCGGCCGACGGCGCCGGCGGTCGACTCGGCGACCGGCGCGGTTGCGGTGTCAGTCATTCTGGCTCTCTCTTTTCTGGGTTACTTCTTGGCGACGAGCGCGTCGGCGCCGCCCACGATCTCGGAGATCTGCTGCGTGATCTCGGCCTGGCGCGCGTTGTTCGCCAGCCGGGTGTAGTCGGTGATGAGCTTGTCGGCGTTGTCGCTTGCCGACTTCATCGCCTTCTGCGTGGCCGCGTGCTTCGCTGCAGCGGACTGCAGGAGCGCGTTGAAGATGCGGCTCTCGATGTAGACCGGCAGCAGCGCATCGAGCACGGTCTCGACGTCGGGCTCGAACTCGTAGAGCGGCTGCACGGTCGCGTCGGGCTCGTCGACACCCTCGACGACCTCGAGCGGCAGCAGGCGCACGACCTCGGGGGTCTGCGTCATCATGCTCACGAACTTGTTGTAGACGACGTGGATCTCGTCGACACCGCCGTCGGCGGCGTCCCGGAGGAACGCCTCGAGCACGGCGTCGGCGATCTCCTTGGCGAGCTCGAATTCGGGGTTCTCGGAGCTGCCGGTCCACTGCTGTTCGGACGCGCGGCGACGGAACTGGAAGTAGCCCACGGCCTTGCGCCCGACGAGGAAGTACACGACCTCCTTGCCCTGCGAGCGGAGCAGCTCGGCGAGCTCCTCCGCCTCGCGCAGCACCTGCGAGTTGAATGCTCCCGCGAGGCCACGGTCGGACGTGAGGATCACGACGGCTGCGCGCTCGATCGTCTCGGGCTCGGTGGTGAGCACGTGGTCGACGTTCGAGTACGTCGCGACGGCCGAGACGGCGCGCGTGATGGCGCGCGAGTACGGCGTCGAAGCCGTCACGCGTGCCTGCGCCTTCTGGATGCGCGAGGCGGCGATGAGCTCCATCGCCTTGGTGATCTTCTTCGTCGTCTGGGCAGACTTGATCTTCTGCCGGTAGACCCGAAGTTGCGCTCCCATTTCTCTCCTGTATGCCTAGGTTCGATCGTCGTCGCCGGCTGCCTAGCGGCGAGCCTTGACGATCTTCTCCTGGTTGACGTCCTCCGCGGCGATGGCCTCGAACTGCTCGCTGCCCACCGAGGCGAGCGGCTTGCCCTCACCGGTCTGGAATTCGAGCTTGAACTTGTCGACCTCGGCCTCGAGGGTCGCGACCGTCTCGTCGGACAGCACGTTCGTGTCGCGCAGCGTCGAGAGCACCTCGGTGTTGCGGCCGAGGTAGTCGAGCAGCTCGCGCTCGAAGCGCAGGATGTCCTCGACCGGGACCTCGTCGAGCTTGCCGTTGGTGCCGGCCCAGATCGAGACGACCTGCTCCTCGACGGGGTACGGCGAGTACTGCGGCTGCTTGAGCAGCTCGGTGAGGCGTGCGCCACGGGCGAGCTGGCGACGGCTCGCGGCGTCGAGGTCGGACGCGAACATCGCGAACGCCTCGAGCGAGCGGTACTGGGCGAGCTCGAGCTTCAGCGTGCCCGAGACCTTCTTGATCGACTTCACCTGCGCGTCGCCGCCGACTCGCGACACCGAGATGCCCACGTCGACCGCAGGACGCTGGTTCGCGTTGAAGAGGTCGGACTGGAGGAAGATCTGGCCGTCGGTGATCGAGATCACGTTGGTCGGGATGTACGCCGAGACGTCGTTCGCCTTCGTCTCGATGATCGGCAGGCCGGTCATCGATCCGGCACCGAGCTCGTCGGAGAGCTTGGCGCAGCGCTCGAGCAGACGCGAGTGCAGGTAGAAGACGTCGCCGGGGTAGGCCTCGCGGCCCGGCGGGCGGCGGAGGAGCAGCGACACGGCACGGTAGGCCTCAGCCTGCTTCGACAGGTCGTCGAAGATGATCAGCACGTGCTTGGAGTCGTACATCCAGTGCTGGCCGATCGCCGAGCCGGTGTACGGCGCCAGGTACTTGAAGCCGGCCGGGTCGGACGCGGGAGCCGCCACGATGGTGGTGTACTCCATGGCGCCGGCGTCTTCGAGAGCGCCCTTGACGCCCGCGATGGTCGAGCCCTTCTGGCCGATCGCCACGTAGATGCAGCGGACCTGCTTGTTGGGGTCGCCTGAGTCCCAGTTCGCCTTCTGGTTGATGATCGTGTCGATCGCGATGGCCGTCTTGCCGGTCTGGCGGTCGCCGATGATGAGCTGACGCTGGCCGCGGCCGACGGGGATCATCGCGTCGATGGCCTTGATGCCGGTCTGGAGGGGCTCGTGCACCGACTTGCGCTGCATGACGCCGGGCGCCTGCAGCTCGAGGGCACGACGGCCCTCGATGCCGGTGATCTCGCCGAGGCCGTCGATCGGGTTGCCGAGCGGGTCGACGACACGGCCGAGGTAGCCCTCGCCGACGGGGACCGAGAGGACCTCGCCCGTGCGAGTCACCTCCATGCCCTCCTCGATGCCGGTGAACTCGCCGAGCACGACGACGCCGATCTCGTCCTCGTCGAGGTTGAGCGCGAGGCCGAGCGTGCCGTCGGCGAAGCGGATGAGCTCATTCGCCATGACCGAGGGCAGGCCCTCGACGTGCGCGATGCCGTCGCCGGCGTCGGTGACGTATCCGACCTCGGTCTTCTGCGCCGTGCCCGGCTCGTACGACGAGACGAACTCCGAGAGAGCCGAACGGATCTCGTCGGGGCTGATGGAGAGTTCTGCCATTGTCTTTCCCTTTTCTGTACCGGTTGTACAGCTACTGGTCTGTCGCGGCGCAGGACGCCGGTCGTTTCGTCCGGCGGTCAGCCGGCAAGCTTCTGCCTCAGCGAGCTGAGGCGGCTGGCGACACTGCCGTCGATGACGTCGTCGCCGATCTGCACGCGGACTCCACCGAGCACGGCGGGGTCGACGATGGTGTCGAATCGGACTCGGCGGCCGGTCTGGGCGGCGAGGCCCTGCTGGAGCCGCGCGAGCTGCTCGGGCGTGAGCGGGACGGCGGTCGTGACCGTCGCGACATCGAATCCACGCTGGTCGGCGACGACGGATGCCGCGTGGCGCAGCGCCTCGCCGATGCGACGGCCGCGGGGCTGCTCCACGAGGTGGCGCACGATGGCGACGGTCTGCGGTGCGGCCTTGCCCCCCAGCAGACGGTCGACGATCTGGGTCTTCGACGCGGTCGGGCTCAGCTTGCTGCCGAGGGCCAGCTCGAGCTCGTCGTCGGAGGCCACCGCCTGCTCGACGGTGAAGAGCTCGGCGTCGACCTGCACGCCCTCGGGAGCGGACTCGGCCGCGACGCGGTAGCCCAGCTCCTCGATGCCGGCGAGGAAGTCGTCTCCGCTCGACCACCGCGCGGTGGCCGCGGCCGACAGCAGGGATGCGGCTGCAGGGCTGATCTTCGAGCCGAAGACCGCCGCGACCAGGGCGCGCTTCTGCGCGGCATCCGCCTCGTTGTCGGTGAGCGCGGAGCGCAGGTGCGACGACGCCCCCACGACCCGGCCGACCGCGAGGAGGTCCTCGGCGACCGTCAGCTCGGCACGGCCGAGCTCGGCGAGCGCCGCTCGCATGTCGGCGAGGGCCCCTCTCGTAGCGCTACCCATGGGTTACTTCTTCCCTCCGGCAGCCGCCTGCTCGCTCGCCTCGAGATCGGCGAGGAAGCGGTCGACGACGTTCTGCGCCTTGCGGTCATCGGAGAGGCTCTCGCCGATGACGCCGGACGCGAGGTCGATCGCGAGGGTGCCGACCTCGGACCGCAGCGAGACGAGCGCCGACTGGCGCTCCGCCTCGATCTGGGCCTGGGCGCCGGCGGTGATGCGGGCCGCTTCTCCGGAAGCCTGCTCCCTCGCCTCGGCGACGATCTTCTTGCCGTCCTCGCGGGCGGTCTCGCGGATGCGACCGGCCTCGGTGCGCGCGTCGGCGAGCTGGGCGGTGTACTCCTCGAGTGCCGCCTCCGCCTTGCGCTGGGCCTCATCGGCCTTCGCGATGTTGCCCTCGATGGCTTCGGCGCGCTCGTCGAGCATCTTCTGGACGCGCGGCAGCGCGTACTTCCAGAAGAAGACGAGGATGATCACGAAGCAGATCGCCGACCCGATGATGTCATAGGGCTCGGGGACGACCGGGCTCATGTTCTCCTCGGCAGCCTCGGTCGCAGCGCTCAGAACTGCGTGGAGCACATTGGCCTCCTAGATAGCGGCGAAGGGGATCAGACGAAGATGAAGTACGTGGCGATGCCGATGAAGGCGAGCGCCTCGGTGAAGGCGATGCCGATCCACATCAGCACCTGGAGGCGGCCGGCGAGCTCGGGCTGGCGGGCGACGCCCTCGATGGTCTTGCCGACCACGATGCCCACGCCGATTGCCGGGCCGATGGCCGCGAGGCCGTAACCGACCGTTGCGATGTTGCCGTTGATCTCAGCGAGAACGGTAGTTGCGTCCACGTTGGGTTTTCCTTTCCTAGGGATGTGCTGGGCGGGTGCCCGGGCTCAGTGCTCTTCTGCGACCGCGAGCTGGATGTAGACCGCGGTGAGGAGGGCGAAGACGTAGGCCTGCAGGACGGCGACGAGGATCTCGAACAGCGTGAACACGAAGCCGAAGGCCAGGCTGCCCACCCCGAGGAGGGTGTACCAGCCGCCGAGCTGCACGACGAAGAACGCCGTCGCCGAGAAGAAGAGCACGAGCAGGAGGTGCCCGACGATCATGTTCATCATGAGTCGGAGGGTGAGCGTGATCGGGCGGATGATGAACGTCGAGATCAGCTCGATGGGCGTCACGATGATGTACACCGGCCACGGCACGCCGGCAGGGAAGAGCGAGTTCTTGAAGAAGTTCTTCGGGCTCTTCTTGACGCCCGCGTAGATGAACGCGGCGTAGGCCACGATCGCGAGGACCAGCGGCACGCCGATGACCGACGTGCCCGCGATGTTCAGGAACGGGATGACACCCGTGAGGTTCATGAACAGCACCATGAAGAAGATGGTGGTGAGGATCGGCAGGAACCGCTTGCCGTCCTTCTTGCCGAGCAGGTCGTCGGCGATGTTCACGCGAACGAGGTCGAGTCCCATCTCGACGAGGCTCTGGAAACGGCCGGGCACGAGACGCATCTTGCGCGTGCCGAGCCAGAAGACGAGGAGCAGCGCGACGACGGCGACGATGCGCACGAGCGTGATGCGGTTGATCTCGAACGGAGTACCGCCGAAGAGCAGTGCCCCCGGGAAGAATTCCTCGATCGACGGACCGTGGAAGCCACCATCGTCGGTGGACATCGGAACCAGCAGGTTCAGAGCGTTAGCTAGCAGCGCTATCTCCTGTTTCGGGGCGTGGAGCTCGGCTCTCGCGTCGACGAACATGGAACGGATTCCGCACATGCCGAAGCCGAGCGGAAACCGGGGGGATCGTCAATACTCTAGCAACAACTTCTACGAGCGGACGAATTCAGGCGGACCTCAGTCGTCGGTGGGTGCCTTCGGTAGCTGCACGTCGCTCGCGTAGGGCATGCGGGACTTCGCGACGACGAGCACGTCGACGACGAGGGACGCGATGACGCCGGCGACGAGGCTGAGGAACAGCACGACCGGATTGAGCCAGGACGCGTCGCGGAGCACGACGACGAGCACGATGAAGACGATGAACTTCAGCAGCCATCCGCCGAGCACGATCGCGAAGAACACGCCGACGAACACGTCGCTGGAGGCGTACCGGTTGGCGAGGAGGATGCTGGCCGCCGTGATGCCCATGAAGATCACCGCCATGAGCGTGCCGATGAGGGCGCTGACGAGCCCCTCGGTGCCCGCGAAGACCAGCCCGAGGACGGCGCTCACCACCAGCACGACCGCCGCGAGCGCACCGCCCCACGCGAGGGCGCGGCGCAGCACCGGGTTCGAGGTGGGCGTGCGGTCGGCGGGCTCAGGCCGTGCGTCGGTCATCGTGCTCCAGTTCGGGGTCGCCGGAGGCTGGCCGGCTGGGCTCATCGGGGACGGTCACGGGGACGGGCTTGGGTTCGAGCTCGTCGAAGACGACACCCTCGGGCAGGTCGGGGGTCTCGGCCTCCGCGGCGACCGTGAGGCGCTTGCGGCGGCCCAGTGGCGCCAGGGTGATCGCAGCGCACACCACGAAGCCCACGCCGATGAAGGCGAACGCCCACATGGCGCTCGTCCCGAGGTAGACGGGCAGCACGTACGTGAGGAGGCATCCGATCGACACCACCGCGGTCCACGCGTAGAAGATGAGCACGGCGTTCAGGTGCGAGTGGCCCATGTCGAGCAGCCGGTGGTGCAGGTGCTTCCGGTCGGCGGAGAACGGCGACTTGCCTGCACGCAGCCGCCGGACGACGGCGAGCCCGAAGTCGAGCAGCGGGATGACGAGCACCGCGAACGGCAGGATGATCGGGATGAACGCGGCGAAGAGGTCCTGGATGCCGACGGCGGCCGGGTTGATCTGGCCGGTCACCGAGATCGCCGAGGTGGCCATGAGGAGGCCGATGAGCAGCGCCCCGGCGTCGCCCATGAACAGCTTGGCGGGGTGCCAGTTGAGCGGCAGGAAGCCGATGCAGGCACCGACGATCACGATCGCGAGCAACGAGGCGAGGTTGAAGTAGTTGAGCGGCGACGTCTTCTGCACCAGGAGGTAGGTGTAGAGGAAGAACACGCCGTTGGCGATGAGGGCGACTCCGGCGACGAGGCCGTCGAGCCCGTCGATGAAGTTGATCGCGTTCATCACCAGCACGATCGTGAACACCGTGATGGTGGCGCTCATCCACGACGAGCCGACCGTGATGCCGCCGATCGGCAGCGAGACGATCGAGACGCCCTGCCAGGCGATCAGACCGGCGGCGACGAACTGCCCGGCGAGCTTCGTGGTCCAGTCGAGGTCCCAGATGTCGTCGGCCACGCCGATGAGCACGATGAGCAGGGCCGCCCCGAGGATCGCGAGCATCTGCGAGGGATTCTGGAAGATGATCGACACGTTCGAGAAGCGGGTCGACCCGAGCGACGACACGAACGCGGCCGCGCCGATCGCGGCGAGGATGCCGACGAACATGGCGATGCCGCCGAGGCGCGGGGTGGGGCGGGTGTGCACGTCGCGTTCGCGGATCTTCGGGTAGAGCCGGTACTTGAGGCTCAGCTTCCAGACCAGGACGGAACCGCCGAAGGTGACGAGCGCGGCCACGAGGGCGAGCGCGAGGAAGAGGGTCATGAGGCGGCGGCATCCGCTTCATCGGCGACGGATGCCGCGGGCGAGCCCCCATCGGCGATGGATGCCTCGGGCGAGCCCTCGGCGGCGACGGATGCCGCGGGCGCCGCACCCTCGATGGGCGCGAGCAGCTCGTCGCCGACGACCGCGGCGATGCGCTCGCGCGAGATCACGCCGGCGCGTACGATGCGGAGCACTCCCCCGTCAGCGGTGAGCCCGGTGGCGTCGACGATCGTCGAGGACGTGTCGCCGGGCCGTTCGCCGATCGCCTCGTACCCCGTGCCGGCCGGTCCGCCGTCGAGGTAGACGGTGACCGACTCGCCGAGCATCGCCTCGGCGTCGGCCGCGGACGTCGCCGACGGCTGCCCCGAGAGGTTGGCGCTCGACACGGCGAGCGGGCCGGTCTCGCTCAGCAGTTCGAGCGCGATCGGGTTGGCCGGCATGCGCAGGGCGACGGTGCCGCGGGTCTCGCCGAGGTCCCACTGCAGCGACGGCTGGGCGTGCAGGATGACCGTGAGTCCGCCGGGCCAGAACTCGGCGACG
>NZ_JBFUCL010000028.1:0-18449 GCF_056405255.1 Agromyces sp. P1_H4
GCCGTTGAACGTCACGCCGATGGTGTTGAAGAGCTTGCGGAGGCGACCCCCGCACACCTCGCACACCGTGAGGGCGTCGTCGGTGAAGGCCTGGTGGATGTCGAAGGCGTTGTCGCACTCGGTGCAGCGGTAGGAATACGTGGGCATGTGACTCTTCCGGATCGTGGTGCGCCGGTCAGAACGCGATGATGCGCGTGGGCGTCACGATGCCGTTCACGGCCTGGTCGTGCACCTCGCGCGGCACCCGCTCGACGAACTCGCTGTCGAAGACGACGGCGTACACCGGGGGACATTTTCCCATCGAACCGAGGGTCTTGTCGAAATAGCCGCGGCCCCAGCCGAGTCGCATGCCCGTGACGTCGACCGCGGCGGCCGGCACGAGGATGAGGTCGACGTCGTTGATCGCCATCGGGCCGAGCAGCTCGCCGACCGCCTCGGGCACGCCGTGCAGGCCCTGCGTCTCGACCTCCTCCTCGCCGACCGTCCAGTCGAGCAGCCCGTCCTCGCGGGTGATCGGGAACAGCACCCGGATGCCGCGGGCCTCAGCCCAGTTCACGAACGGCCGCGTGTCGGGCTCGGTCGGCATCGAGAGGTAGCACGACAGGGACTCGGCGTCGGTCGACCCGACGAGCTCCTGGAGGCGCGCGGTGAAGCCCTCCGTCGCGAGCACCCGCTCGTGGGCCGGCATGTTCTGGCGGCGCTCCCGGAGCTCGGCGCGCAGCACGCGCTTCTGGACGTCCGGATCGTCGGGCATGGCAGACATCCTAGGACGACGGCGACTCCGCGTCGGCCCTGCGCCGTGTCGCGACATCCGGTTACGCTGTCGRCATGACTCAACGGATCACGAAGGCCGTCATCCCGGCCGCGGGCCTCGGCACGCGATTCCTCCCGGCGACGAAGGCGATGCCCAAGGAGATGCTCCCGGTCGTCGACAAGCCCGCGATCCAGTACGTCGTCGAGGAGGCCGTCGCGGCCGGGCTCGACGACGTGCTCATGATCATCGGTCGCAACAAGAACGCGCTCGCCAACCACTTCGACCGCGTCGCGGAGCTCGAGCACACCCTCGAGGAGAAGGGCGACGGAGCGAAGCTCTCGACGGTGCAGGAGTCGAGCGACCTCGCCGACGTGCACTTCGTGCGCCAGGGCGACCCCAAGGGCCTCGGCCACGCCGTGCTGCGTGCGCGCAAGCACGTCGGCGACGAGTCGTTCGCGGTGCTCCTCGGCGACGACCTCATCGACGCGCGCGATCCGCTGCTCACCCGCATGCTCGACGAGCACGACAAGCGCGGTGCGACCATCGTCGCGCTCCTCGAGGTCGACCCCGACTCGATCCACCTCTACGGCGCGGCCGCCGTGGAGCCCACCGACGACCCCGACGTCGTCCGGGTCACCGGGCTCGTCGAGAAGCCCGCGAAGGACGTCGCGCCGTCGAACTACGCCGTGATCGGACGCTACGTGCTGAAGCCCGAGGTGTTCGACGTGCTCGAGCACACCGAGCCGGGCAAGGGCGGCGAGATCCAGCTCACCGACGCGCTCATGGAGATGGCGGCCGACGTCGAGGGCACCGGCGGCGTGTACGGCGTGGTGTTCCGCGGGCGCCGCTACGACACGGGCGACAAGCTCGACTACATCAAGGCGGTCGTGCAGCTCGCCGCCGACCGCGACGACCTCGGTCCCGAGCTGAAGCCCTGGCTGGTCGACTACGTCGCCGGCTTCGGCCGGAGCTGATCCATGGCGACGGCCGCGATCCCCACGCTGCGTGACGCGGACGTCACCCTGCGGCCGATCCGCGCGCGCGACGCGAAGGCGCTCGAGCGCGTGCTGCTCGACAATCGCGGCTGGCTCCGGCAGTGGGAGGCCACGTACCCGGGCGGCGGGTCGTTCATCGACACGCGGGCCAGCATCCGGAACCTCCTGGCCCACGCCCGCACCGGCCACGCGCTGCCGTTCGTCATCGAGCTCGACGGTGAACTGGTGGGGCAGTTGAACGTGTCGTCCATCACGTTCGGGTCGCTGTCGTCGGCGACCATCGGCTACTGGGTGTCGCAGTCGGTCGCGGGCCGGGGCATCACGCCCACCGCCGTCGCGCTCGCGACCGACCACTGCTTCTCGGTGCTGCGCCTGCACCGCATGGAGATCTGCATCCGGCCCGAGAACCAGCCGTCGCTGCGCGTGGTCGAGAAGCTCGGGTTCCGCTACGAGGGATTGCGGCGGCGGTTCATCCACATCAACGGCGAGTGGCGGGACCACTTCTCGTTCGCCCTGGTGGCCGAGGAGGTGCCGCGCGGAGTCCTCCGCCGCTGGCGCGACGGACAGGTGCCGGCGGATGCCGCGCGCATCCCGGCGGAAGACCGAGCCGCGGCCGCGTACCCGCTCCACGTCGCCGATCGCTGAACACGCCCGCGACCAGCCGAGCCATTCGTCCACCGTGACCTAGCGTGGTCGCATGGACGTGATCGGCGGTGGCGTGCTCGTGGCGGCGGCCGCCGCGCTCTGGATCGCGTACCTGCTGCCGAGCTGGCTCCGCCGCCGGCAGTACCTCGACACCGAGCGCAACGCCGTGCGCCTGCAGCAGACGCTCCGCATCCTCGCCGAGACGAGCGAGACTCCCGAGGAGGTGCGCGTCGAGGCGACCGCCCGCGAGGTCGCCGTCCAGCAGCGCATCCTGCACGAGCACGAGGAGACCGCCCGGCTCGAGGCCGAGGCCGCCGAGCTCCTCGCGATCGCCGAACGCCTCGCGGCCGAGGAGGCCGCGACCGCCGCTCGCGAGCTCGCGGCTGCAGCGCAGGCTACCGCGACCGAGCCGATCGCGGTCGTGACGGCGCCCGCTGCGACCTCGTCCACCGTGACGGATCGGCCGTCGGGCGCGACGCCGGCACCGGTGACGGCGACGGATGCCGCACGCCGACGACGCGCGCTTCGCCGGCGCCGGGGACTCAGCTCGCTCTTCCTCCTCGTCTCGCTGCTCACCGTCGTCGTCGGCCTCGTCGCCACGGCCTTCGGCGCCACGTTCCTCATCGCGGGCGTCGGAGCGGGAGGCGTGATCGTCGCGCTCGGCCTGCTCGCCCGCCTGGCGCGCGTGCGCGTGCCGTCCGTCCTCGCCGCAGCCCCGGTGGCGGCGCCCGAGTCCGTGCCGTTCGAGCCYATCGAGCTCGCCGAGCCCGAGGCGGAGGACCACGGCTGGGTGCCGCGGCCGCTGCCCAAGCCGCTGCACCTCTCACGCGGCACGATCGCGGCGATGGCGATGGCCTCGGTCGAGGCGGCGGCCGAGCTCAAGCGCGCCGAGCTGGACGCCGAGGTCGCCCGCCGGGTCGAGCGACTGGAGCCGGCCGTGCCGTCGATCGCCCCCGCGGCCGTGGCATCCGCCGAGCCGGCCGAGCCCGCGGTATCCGCTCGCGAACGGCTCGAACCCGCCAGCCCCTACGCCCGCATGGGCATCATCGACGACGCGGCGCCCGGCTTCGACGACCTCGACGCCGTGCTGCGACGACGCCGGCAGGCCGGCTGACCGGCACCCGTGGGTGGTCCGAACCATCCCGCGAGAAATGATAGAGTCGTTCTCGCTCGGGCCCATGGCGCAGTTGGTAGCGCGTCTCGTTCGCAATGAGAAGGTCGGGGGTTCGAATCCCCCTGGGTCCACTTCGACGGCCGGCATCCACTCGGATGCCGGCCGTTCTCCGTTCGACTTGGACCCGGGCGTAGGGTGGACGAGATGTCGCAGCCCACGCCCACGCAGTCGATCCCGCTGACGGACGCGAAGCGCTGGCGTGCGTACTGGGTGTGCGTCGCCGTCGCCGGACTGACGATCCTCGACCTCACGAAGGTCAACGTGGCGCTGCCGTCGATCGAGTCTGCGTTCGGCGCGACCTCCACCGAGCTGCAGCTCATCGTGTCGGGCTACGTGCTCGCGTTCGGGCTGACGCTCGTGCCGGCGGGCCGCATCGGCGACCAGCGCTCGCGCCGTGCGCTCTTCGTGATCGGGCTCAGCCTCTTCACGGTCACGAGCCTGGCCTGCGCGCTCGCGCCGACCGGCGAGTTCCTGCTGGTGGCGCGGCTGTTGCAGGGTGTCGCGKCCGGCATCCAGATGCCGCAGGTGCTCGGCCTGATCCAGCAGCTGTTCCAGGGCGCCGAGCGCGGCAAGGCGTTCGGCCTGTTCGGCGCGACGATCGGCATCGCGACGGCGTTCGGCCCGACGCTCGGCGGGCTCGCGATCGCGATCGGCGGCCCGGAAGACGGCTGGCGCGGCATCTTCTGGATGAACGTGCCCCTCTCGCTCGCCGCCATCGCGCTGGCGCTCTGGCTCCTCCCCGACACGAGGACCAAGTCATCACGGCCGCTCGAGCTCGACCCGGTCGGCCTCCTGCTCTTCGCCGTCACGATCGTCTCGCTGATGTGGCCGTTCCTCTTCACCACCGGGTCGCCCGACGACAATCCCGCCCGGTGGTGGCTGCTCGTCGTGTTCGTCATCGCCGCGAGCGGCTTCGTCGCGTGGGAACGGCACTACGCGGCATCCGGACGCCACCCGCTCGTGCCGCTCTCCCTGTTCGGGGTGAGCTCGTATCGCAACGGCACGGTGCTCGCCTCGGCGTACTTCGCGGCGGCCCCGTCGATGTTCCTGCTGACGACGCTCTACCTCCAGCACGGGCTGGGCCTCGCGCCGGTGTTCGCGGGCATGGTGAGCATCGGCTTCGCCCTCATGAGCGCCGTGTCGTCGTGGATCGGCGGCAACCTCGTGAACCGCCTGGGCCGTCCGCTCGTCGTCGTCGGCCTCGCGACGGTGCTCGCCGGCATCGGGCTGCTCGTGCTCGCCGCCCTCCTGACCTCGCCCGAGATCACGCCGTGGGCGATGGCCGGGGCCATGGTGGTCGCGGGCTTCGGCGGAGGCCTCGTGATCTCACCGAACCAGACGCTCGCGCTGGCCGACATCCCCGTCAAGCAGGGCGGCCTCGCCGGCTCGGTCGGCCAGCTCGGCCAGCGCATCGGCACGGCCGTGGGCACGGCGGTCACGCTGTCGCTCTTCTACGCGACCATCTACCGCGAGACGGGCACCGCCGACTCGGGCGATCTCAGCGTGTACCACGACGCCTACGCCCTCGGCATGCTCGCCGTGGCGATGTTCATCGCCGTCGCGTTCGCGGTGGGCCTCCTCGACCTCGGCGCCCGGCGACGGCAGAAGCGCTCGCTCGCCTGAACCGCACGAGGTCGGGCGGATGCCGCGACCGCCGCTCACCGGATTGCGAGGAGACGCGCCCGCTCGTCCTTGGGGACGTGCTCGATCGCGGCGCGGAGCGCCACTCGCGGCATGGTCGCCGCCCTCGGCTCGATGAACGCGATGAGGCGGGCTGGATCATGGTCGCCGGCGGCGCGGAGCACCCAGCCGAGCGCCTTCTGCACGAACGGCTCCGGGTCCGCGGCGAGCGTCTCGGCGAGCGCGYACGCGTCGTCGAGCTCGCCGCGCTTGAGGAACGCGAACGTCGCCACGAGCGAGGTGCGGCGCTCGGGCCAGAATCCGGATGCCGCGAGGCGGGCCAGCGGCGAGCGGTCGTGGTCGAGCAGGTACCCTCCGACGACGTCTCGTGCGGCGAGATCCACGAGGTCCCACTGGTCGATGCGGTCGTGCCGCCGGAGGTACAGCTCGTAGAGGTCGGACCGTCGCCCGTCGGTGGTCTTCCCGGCCGCCGCCGACTTGCCCATGATGCTGCAGGCGAGTGCCCGCACCTCGTGGGTCGGCCGCTCGAGCAGCGTCTCGAGCTCGGGGATCGGAAGGTCGAGTGCGGTCTTCGCGAGGTCGAACACCGCCCCCATCCGCACCCCGATGAACGGCGCGTCGGGGTCGGGCGGGAAGTACCGCGTGTACTTCTCGCGCTCGGCCACGGTGGCGAGCCCCTCGAGCGTCGCGACCAGCTCCGCGGCATCCGTCATCGACTGCTCCCTCGCTCGCGTGGCGCACTGCCTGTCAGCGTACGACCGTGGCGCCCTCCACGGCGGGTGCATCCGAGAACGCCAGCTTCGGCACGAATGCCAGCAGCACGGCCGCCACGGCCGCGGTGACGCCGCAGACCAGCCAGACGGTGACGTAGCCCGCGAAGGAGCCCGCGGTGCCGGTGGCGGCCTCGCCGGCGGCACCGAGCAGCGCGATGCCGAAGACGCACGACGCGATCGCCCCGCCGACCGTCTTGACCGAGTTGGTGAGCCCGGTCGCGACGCCGGTCTGGTGCGCCGGGGCGGCCGCCGCGGCGGCGGCGGGCAGCGCGGCGACGAGCGCGCCGGAGCCGACGCCGGCGATGACCATGTTCGCGAGCACCTGCCCGTATCCCTCGTGGAACGGCAGGAACAACAGGTAGCCGAGCGACACGAGCGCGCTGGCGCCGATGAGCGCGACACGTGGGGTGATCCACCGGGTCGCGAGCGGGAACAGCATGGCGCCGACGACGAGCGAGAGCACGTACGAGCCGACGAGCAGGGACGTCTGGAAGCTCGTGGCGCCGAGCCCGTACCCGACCTCGGCGACGTCCGTGCGCGCGAACGTCGACAGCGGCGCCTGCGCCCCGAGGACGCTCACGCCGAAGAGGCCGGCCGTGAGGAAGACGGGCCAGAGCGAGGGGGAGCGGAACATCCGGACGTCGATGAGCGGGTCGTCGTGGCGGAGCTCGTACCGCGCGAACGGGATCACGAGCAGCGCGCCGAGCAGCACCAGCGCCCAGCTCAGCAGGTCGGCGGGGCCGTTGAGGCGCATGAAGCTGAGCCCGCCGGTGAGCGCCAGGAGCGCGAGGGAGATCAGCACCAGGCCGCCCGTGTCGAAACGGCCGCCGGCGAGCCCGGGCGACTCCTTCACGCCGAACACGACGACCACGAGGCACAGCACGACGGCGACGGCGGGGATGAGCAGCAGCACCTGCATCGGCAGCACGTCGGCCAGGGCGCCGGCCGCCAGCGCCCCGGCGATCGCCCCGAACTCGAGGGCGGCGACGAGCAGGCCCGCCGCCTTGCGCGTCATCGCGGCGGGGCGTTCGGCCGACCGGCTGCGCGACCAGATCAGCGCGATCTCGAGCGGYAGCCACACGACGTAGAACCCCTGCAGTGCCCATGCCGCGAGGAACACCCAGAACTGGTCGGTGAACGCGAGCGCCGTGGAGGCGACCGCGGTGATGGCCGTCGACCACACCAGCATGCGCTTGTGGCCGATCATGTCGCCGAGCTTCGCGAACGCGGGCACGACGAGGGCCGAGAGCATGAGCTGGGTGCCTTCGAGCCAGTTCACGTCGGCGTCGTGGATGCCGAGGTGGCGGGCGATGTCGGTCARCAGCGGCGTGTAGTAGCCCTGCAGGATGCCGCTCGTGAACTCCACGAACGCGAGGAAGCCGACGATGGCGGCGACCGGTCCGAGTCTGGCAGCACGCGTCATCGGGGCTCCTTCGGGTGGGGGTGGATTCACCCTAGTGGGTCGAGCGTCCCGGTCGGCACCGGCTCGGGCGGTCCAGTTCGTTCACTCGGGCGGTCCCGTTCGTTCACTCGGCCGACCCGATCGGTCACTCGGGGAGCGAGGAGATGAGCGCCCGGTGGAACCGCTCGCCGCGTTCGAGGCTGTCGATCGAGACCCATTCGTCGACCCCGTGGATCGACACCCGCTGCGCCGCCGTCATCTGCAGCGGCGCGAAGCGGTAGACCGCCGGTGAGAACCGGTGGAACCAGCGCGAATCGGTCGCCGCCATCATGAGGTAGGGCGCGGTGATCGCCTCGGGATACGACGCGGCGACGGCCGCGACGATCGCCGCGAACGCCGCGCCGTCGGTCGGCGACTCGGGAGACGGATCGCTGCCCGCCACGACCTCCACCGTCACGGCGCGGTCACGGATGACCCGTCGTACGCGCGCGACCGCGGAGCCGATGGTCTCGCCGACCGCGATGCGAAGGTTGAGGGTCGCGCTCGCGCTCGCGGGGAGCACGTTGTCGGCGGTGCCGCCCGACAGCATGGTGGCCGCCACGGTCGTGCGCACGAGGGCGGAGGGCTCGCCGCCGACGCGGGCGAACACGCGCGCGGTGAGCCAGGGCACGGCGGTGAGCGCCCGGAGCAGCATCCGCGCGGCGCCGGTCGTGTGCGGGACGAACGTGGCGAGCATGGTGCGCATCGACCGCGGCATCCGCTTCGGGAACGGATTCGGCGTGAGCCGGTGCACGGCGCGGGCGATGCGCGCGGTCGGCGTCGTCGCGGGTGGCGCCGACGCATGGCCGCCCTCCCCTCGTGCGCCCAGGCGCAGGGTCAGCACGCCCTTCTCGCCCACGCCCACCATCGCAGCCGGCACCTTCACGAAGGGCAGCGGCGCGTCGACCACCGCCCCACCCTCGTCCAGCACCAGCCAGGGTGTGAGTCCGCGGTCGCGGAACAGGTCGGCGATGGCCCGGGCGGCCTCCCCATGGCTCTCCTCGTCGCCGCCGAACGAGAGGTACACGTCGCGGGCCGGCGTGAACCCGTCGGCGAGCAGGTTCTCCACCGCCTCGAGCAGCACGAGCAGCGGGCCCTTGTCGTCGAGCGTGCCCCGCCCGTGCACCGACCCGTCGCCGACGCGCCCCTCGAACGGCGGGAACGTCCAGCCGTCCGCCTCCACGGCCGGGACGACGTCGTAGTGGGCCATGAGCACCACCGGGTCGCCGTCACCTCGTCCCYGCCAGCGGAACAGCAGTCCGAGCGGTGTCACCTGCTCGAATGCGAGGTTCGCGTGTACGAGGGGATAGAGCTCGGCGAGCAACTCCCGGAAGCGCTCGAAGTCGGAGGGCCCCCGCTGCGCCAGCTCAGCCGACACCGTCGGCAGCTGCACCATCCGGGCGAGGCGCTCCGGCGCGCCGGGGCGCACGGTCACGGGTTCGGGCATTGCTCCACCCTAGGAGATGGCCCCCATGGGCACCGCTGACAACCGCGGCGCCGAATGCTAGCGTCGGGAACATGACCCCGCAGGAGCTCGAGACCCTGGTGTACCTGCGCCGGGCGCGCGACCTCATCGACCGCGACTACGCGAAGCCGCTCGACGTGCCGACCATGGCCGAGAAGGCGCTCATGTCACCGGCGCACTTCTCACGGCAGTTCCGCGCGGCGTATGGCGAGACGCCCTACAGCTACCTCATGACCCGCAGGATCGAGCGCGCCATGGCGCTGCTGCGCGCCGGCGTGAGCGTCACCGACGCCTGCATGGCGGTCGGCTGTACCTCGCTCGGGTCGTTCAGCTCGCGGTTCTCCGAGATCGTCGGCGAGTCGCCGTCGGCGTACCGCAGCCGGGAGCACGACGCCGTCAACGCGATGCCGGCCTGCGTCGCCAAGGCGCACACCCGCCCGGTGCGGAACGCATCGAGCAGGATCGGAGAAGCCGACGGCGTGAGCGCGGCCTAGAGTCGCCTCCATGACCATCGCACTCCAGTACACCAACATCACCGTGAACGACGTCGACGAGGCCATCGCCTTCTACGGCGACGCACTCGGCCTGCAGGTGGTGAACGACGTGGCCTCGGGGAAGCATCGCTGGGTCACACTCGGCAGCGATGCCCAGCCCGGCCTCGGCATCGTGCTCTCCGAGCCGCACGCAGGCCGTTCGAAGGCCGACGGCGACGCGATGCAGGAGCTGCTCGCCAAGGGCGTCCTGCCGATGCTCGTCTTCAGCTCCGACGATATCGACGCCACGTTCGAGACGCTGCGGGCCTCGGGCGCCGAGGTGCTCCAGGAGCCCATCGACCAGCCGTGGGGCCCCCGGGACTGCGCCTTCCGCGACCCGTCGGGCAACACCGTCCGCATCTCGCAGGCCGCCTGAGGCCGGTCAGGCGGCGAGGTGGGCCGCCGGCGAGAGCAGCGCCGCGAGTTCCGAGGCCGAAAGCTCGCGGCCGAACGCCGGATGGCCGGGCTCGAGTGCCCGCCCGTTGGCGAGCGGTCCGCCGTCGACCGCGTCGAACCCGATGTCGTCGATGAGTCGGGCGATCACGGCGCGGGCGTCGGCGTCGTCGCCGACCACGGCGAGGGCTCGGCGCAGCGGGGACCCCGCGTCCATCGCGTCGTCCTCCATCTCGTGGTAGCCGACGTGGTTCAGCGACTTCACGACCCGGGCGAGCGGGTTGCGAGAGGCGTTGATCTCGCTCGTCGACCGCTCGTCGTCGTCGATGGCGGAGATGTGCCCGTCGACCGGCGGCCAGTAGTTCATGGCGTCGACGACGATGCGCCCGCCGAAGTCCTCCCAGGGCACGGAGCCGGCCTTGCCGAACGGCACGGCCACGATGATGACGTCCGCGCCCTCGACGAGCGCAGCGGGGGTGACGACTCGCGCGCCGGGCGCGACGACCGAGACGAGCAGGTCGAGCGCGGTCTGTCGGGGCGAGCCGGCGATGAGGACGTCGTACCCGGATGCCACGAGCAGCCGGGCGAGCGCAGTGCCCACCTTGCCCGCACCGAAGATGCCGATGACCGGCCGATCCGTCACGTCCACGCCTCCATTCTCGCCGACGCGCCCGATGCATGCGTCGACATCATCCGCCAACGCCGCTGCTCCCTTCGGCATTCCCGCGCGCTCGCCGGGTTCTGGGGAATACGCTCGGCGTGACGCGAGTTGGCGTGGAAGATGCGTACGCATGCAGACGCGGAGATGAGGCAGGACATGGCCCAGCGCTACGAATTCGGACTCGACACCTTCGGTGACGTGACGGCGGGGCCCGACGGCACCCCGCTGGCGCACGCGCAGGTGCTGCGCAACGTCGTCGAGGAGGCGGTGCTCGCGGATCGACTGGGCCTCGACTTCTTCGGCATCGGCGAGCATCATCGGCACGAGTTCGCCGTCTCCGCGCCCGAGGTCGTGCTCGGGGCGATCGCCGGGCGCACCGAGCGGATCCACCTCGGCTCGGCCGTGACCGTGCTGAGCTCCGACGACCCCGTGCGCGTCTTCCAGCGCTTCGCCACGCTCGACGGGCTGTCGGGCGGCCGCGCGGAGGTCATCCTCGGCCGCGGCTCGTTCATCGAGTCGTTCCCGCTGTTCGGCTTCGACCTCGAGCAGTACCAGGAGCTCTTCGAGGAGAAGCTCAACCTCTTCTCGGCGCTGCTGCCGCAGGAGCCCGTCACGTGGAGCGGCGAGCTCCGGCCCCCGCTCACCGACCAGCTCGTCTACCCGCCCGTTGAGCACGGGCGCCTGAAGACCTGGGTCGGCGTCGGCGGCAGCCCCGAGTCCGTGGTGCGTGCGGCCCACTACGGCCTGCCCCTCGTGTTGGCGATCATCGGCGGCAGCCCGGCGCGCTTCGCTCCGCTCGCCGACCTCTACCGCCGCGCGCTCTCCCAGTTCGGGCATCCCGAGCAGCCGGTCGCGATCCACTCGCCCGGATTCATCGCCGACAGCGACGCCGAGGCCCTCGACGTGCTGTGGCCGCACTACAAGGTCATCATCGACCGCATCGGCAAGGAGCGCGGCTGGGGCCCGGTCACGCGTGAGCACTTCGAGGGCGAGGCCGGACCGAACGGCGCCCTCTACGCGGGCTCGCCCGAGACCGTCGCGCAGAAGATCGCCGCGGCCATGCGCACGGTCGGCGCGGTGCGCTTCGACCTGAAGTACTCGAACGGCACCCTGCCGCACGAAGCGATGATGGGCAGCATCGAACGGTACGCCACGCTCGTCGTGCCCCGGGTCCGCGAACTCCTCGAGGCAGCGGATGCCGCGGACGCCGAGCTCGATCTCCTCGCCGCCGCCGACCGCGCGGATGCCGCGGCCGCGGCCGAGCATCCGGCCGACTGAGTCGCCCGGCGTCAGGCCGAGCCGGTCGCCGCGGTGGTCCGGGCGGCGCGGCGGCGCACGGCGGCCCTGAACCACGCGGCATCCGGAAGCCGGGCGAGGAACGTGCCGGCGATGATGGTGATCAGCACGTAGGCGGTGGCCAGCGGGGCGATCGCGGGCGCGACGCCGGCGGCCACGGCGATGCCCGCGATGACGATCGAGAACTCTCCGCGCGGGGCGAGTGACAGGCCGGCGCGCCATTGGCCGAGGGTGCCCACCCCGGCCTGCCGGGCCGCGTAGGCGCCCGTGATGAGCTTGGTGAAGATGGTGACGACCGCGAGCGCGGCCGCGGGAAGCAGCATCGGGACGAGTCCCGACGAGTCGCTCGTCAGCCCGAAGAACACGAAGAACGTCGCGGCGAAGAGGTCGCGCAGCGGGGTGAGCACCTGGCTCGCGTTCGCGGCGACCCGTCCCGAGAGCGCGATGCCGACGAGGAACGCGCCGACGGCGGCGGAGACGCCCACCTGCGCGGCGAGCCCGGCCACGAGCATGGTGAGTCCGAGCACGCCGAGCAGAAGGGGCTCGTACTCGTCGGCCGGGAACAGCCGCGACACGATGTGCCCATGCCGGAGCGCGACGTAGAGGATGAGCGCCACGACGCCGACCGCGATCGCGACCGAGATCGCGCCCTGCAGGAGGCTCACCCCGATGACGATCGCCGACAGGACTGGCAGGTAGAAGGCCATCGCGAGATCCTCGATCACGAGCACGGCGAGGATCGCGGGCGTCTCACGGTTCGAGAGCCGGCCGAGGTCGCGCAGGAGCTTGGCGATGACGCCCGACGACGAGACCCACGTGACACCGGCGAGCGCCACCGCGGCGACGGGTCCCCACCCGAGCAGCAGCGCGAGGGCCGCGCCGGGAATGGCGTTCAGGATGCCGTCGAGGATGCCGGGCAGCCGCGCCGACTTCAGGCTCGTGAAGAGCTCGGTCGCCGTGTACTCGAGGCCGAGCAGGGCGAGGAGCAGGATGATCCCGATCTCGGAACCGGTCTGCAGGAACTCCGCGCTCGCGTCGAGCGGGATCACCCCGCCCTCGCCGAACGCGAGGCCGAGCAGCAGGTAGAACGGGATCGGCGAGATGCCGATGAGGAGGGCGAGACGCCCGAGCAGGCTCATGCCGAGAAGCAGCGCGCCGACTTCGATGAGGAGCAGCGTGGTCTCGTGCATGCAGGCCGCCTCAGCCGGGGCCGTTGGAGAGGAGCCTGGCTACTCCGTCGAGTCCTTCACGAGTCCCGACGCCAACGATGACGTCGCCCGCGCGCAGCCGCTCTGCCGGCGTGGGGGAGGGGATGATCGCCCCGTCGCGAACGATGGCCACGATCGACGCGTGGGTGCGCGTGCGTGCCTTCGTGTCGCCGAGCGTGCGATTCAGGTAGGGCGAGTCCGTCGGAAGTGCGATCTGCTCGGTGTACAGGCCCGCGGTCTCGTCGCTGAGGCTCTGCAGCCGGCTGAGCATGACGGATGCTCCGAGCACGTCGGCCAGGGCCGCCGCCTCGTCGTCGTTCAACGGGATGGAGTCGCGGCAGGCGTCGGGGTCGTCGACGTCGAAGACGCCCAGGTCGCGCTCACCGTCCCGGTGCGAGACCACGCTGATCCGCCGGCCGCCCTCGGTGACGAGGTCGTGGCGAACGCCGATCCCGGGAAGGTCGACCTTCTCGATATGAATACCCACGAGCGCTATCGTAACCCCGCCGCACGGTGTCGTCGGCACCGGCCCGTCAGTGTCGGAGCCGGGCCTCGTTCGTCATCTCGAGCACCGGGGTCCCGCCATCGTCGACCAGCGAGAACGAGGGCACGATCGCCGACAGCTCGGCGAGGGAGGTGAGGTGCGTGCCGCCGCACGCGATGCGCGCGGTGCCGTCGGGCAGCTCGCACACCCAGGTGCGTCGGTCGGTGAGCCCGTCGCCTGCGGCCTCCACCCGAACGGCCCCGCCGGTCGCGAGCCAGGCGTCGAGCTGCTCGGCGACCTCGCGTTGCAGTGCGTCGAGATCTCCGATGAGCGACGCCGTGTCGAACCCGGCGCGACGCAGCGACTTGTTGAGCCGGTAGCGGTCCACCGATCCGTTCGGCAGGATACGCGACGAGGAGATCGCCGCGGCATCGAAGTCGGGACTGCCGAGGGCATCCTCGCGGGTCGGCTTCGACCAACGGGAGGCGAGTGCCCGGTTCAGCGCGAGCGAGGCCAGGTGGCAGGCCGTGTGGCCGGTCGACAGGGCGCGCCGCGTCGCGGCATCCGCCTCGATGGTCACCTCGTCGCCCTCCGCGATGGCCGCGTCGGCGTCGACGAGGTGCGCGACGAGGAAGACCCAGCCGTCGGTGCCGGTGCGCACCGGGATCTCGGAGCCGAGGTGCAGCGCTTCGCCGTCGGTGGCGGCGACGACGGCATCGCGCACGACGACGTCACCCGCGGCGCCGCGGATGACGCCGGCGTCGGCGGGCTGGTCGGGCCATGCGGCGTCGACCGGGTGGAAGCTCGTGGACTCGGTGAAGACGGCCAGCCGGCCATCATTCACGGGTGCGACGTGGACGGCTCGCGTGACCGCCTCGAGGGCACCGCCCGGGTACGTGACGCGGGTGTCGCGACGGGGGAGGGTCACCCGTCAGACGCCGTCGGCGCGACCGAGGATGTTGACCGGGATCGCCACGGCGAGGGCCACGCAGAGGATGCCGCCGAAGAACGTGACCGCCTGGAAGGCCGGCACCTCGAACGCGAAGCCCATGAGCCACATGCCGAGGACGAAGAATCCCATCGCGATGAGGAAGGCGACGACGTTCACAGGGACCTCCAGCTGCTCGGCGCGGCATCGACACCGCGCCGCCAGTCTAGCGTCGAACGCTAGCCCTCGACGGGACCGAGCCAGGCGTTGGCGACCGTGCTGTGCGCCGACTCGTCGTCGGACGGATGGAAGATGCCGGCGAGCACGTCGCGGTACAGCCGCCCGAGCTCCGACCCGGTGAAGTACGACGAGCCGCCCGACACGCGCACGGCCTGGTCGACGACGTGCTTCGCCGTCTCCGTCGCGCGCACCTTCAGGCCGACCAGCTTGGCGAACCAGCGGGAACCGTGGTCGACGAGCCCGTCGAGGTCCCGGGCGATGGCCAGCAGCTGCGGCTCGATCGCGTCCTGGGCGATCGCCGCGTCGGCGACCCGCCACCGGATGTCGGGATCCTGCGCGAGCGGGGCGCCGTCGCGCTTCATCGAGGTGCGCCGGTGCGCGGCGGCGACCGCGAGGTCGAGCGCGCGGGCGCCGATCCCGGAGTACACCGCGGCGAGGAGCAGTTCGAAGCTCGCGAAGATGCCGAAGATGAGGGGGTCGGCGTTCGGGCCGGGGTCGAGGCGTCGCACGATGCGGTCGGGCGCCGCGAACGCGCCGTCGAGCACCGTCGTGCGGCTCTGCGACGCACGCATGCCCAGGGTGTCCCAGTCGTCGAGGATCCGGATGTCGGGATCCTCCCGATCGATGAACCCGTAGACGATCTTCGGTGCATCGGCCGACGACGTGTCGAGGCCCATCGTGCCGAGCCTCGTCCACGCCGGAGAGAGCGAGGTGAAGATCTTGCGCCCGCTGAACCGGTAGCCGCCGCCCGGCTGCGGTTCGGCCGCGGTGCGCGACCCGAACAGCATGAGGTCGTTGCCGGCCTCGCTGATGCCGAACCCGAACACCTCGCCGGCACCGGCCTCGCGAAGCAGGAAGTCGAGCGTGTCGTCGCCCCGGTCGCGGAGGATCTTCGCGACGCCGGTCCACACGAGGTGCATGTTCACGGCGAGTGCGGTGGCAGGCGCCGCGCCGGCCAGGYGCCCCTGCGCGCGCACGGCGTCCTCGAAGCTCCAGCCGAGCCCGCCGTACTCCTCGGGCACGAGGGCCGTGAGGTACCCGGCTTCGCGGAGGTCGGCGAGGTCCGCGTCGAAGAACGCGTTGTCGCGGTCGTATCCGGCGGCGCGCTCGCGCACCCGTTCGAGGAGTTCGTCGTCGAGGACGGAGTCTGGCGTCGCGCTCACGACGCCAGACTACGCCTCGGGGGAGTCGTGGCGCGGGGCGGCCGCCGCGTCATCGGCCGGCCGCCGGCGGCGGGTGGTCAGCACGACGATGAGGATGACGACGGCGCCCGTGACGAGCGCGGCGAGCAGCCACGGCAGGGCCACGCCGATCGCCACCCCGAGCCACGCGGCGAAGCCGACGAGGGCGTTCCAGCCGACCACGATGCCGCTCCAGAAATCGTCGGGCTGGGGGTCGGGCGCGGCCGCCGCGGTCACGAGCTCGAGGCCGATCGTGGCGTAGTCGATCTGGTCGACGAGCGAGTCCCGCTGCTGGGTGAGGCTGTCCAGCTCCGCCTGCCGGGTGGTCAGCTCCGACTCGATGGCGATGAGGTCGGTCACCGTCGTGGCGGTGGCGAGCAGCTGCGTGAGGCGGTCGACCGACACGGTGAGGGCCTCGATGCGGGCGTCGAGGTCCTGGCGCTGCTGCGTGACATCCGACGCGTTCATGGACACCGAGTTGACGGTGCCGAGCGTCCGCAGCTCGTCGACCACGTCGTCAACCTGGTCGGACGGCACTCGCAGCGTGAGCGATGCGCTGGGCGGCTGCGCGTCGGTGCCGGGGCTCTCGGAGCGGTTGTCGACGCGGCCGCCGGCGTCCTCGGCGATGGTCGCGGCATCCTCCGCGGCGGCGATGGGGTCGTCGACGGTGATCGAGGCCCAGCCGGTGGTGATGACGCTGCGGTCGGCCGAATCGGCGTCGGCGGCCGACGCGGGCGACTTCGCCGACTCCGCCGACTGATCTGCTGACTGGTCCTGCACCTCGCCCGGCTGGGGTGCGACGGGACCGGCGGGGGCCTCGACCATCGGCGCGGTGGAGTCGTTCGCGCCCATCGAGCATCCGGAGAGGAGCAGTGCGGTGATCGCGGCGGCCGCCGCCGCGGGTGCGAGTCGTCTCATGGGCTCACTGTATTGCCGGGCAGGAATGCGATGTCTGGACCCGTGCTGGGAGTCGGGTCACGATCGGATTGCGGCTCAGTCGAGGTCGGGGTCGCGTCCGGTGCGCTCGCCGGTCGCGAGCGTGGCCAGCGCCGCGAGGTCCTCGTCGTCGAGCGCGAAGTCGAAGACGTCGAGGTTCTCGCGCAGCCGCGCTGCCGACGACGCCTTCGGGATGACGACATTGCCGAGCTCGACGTGCCAGCGCAGCACGATCTGCGCCGGCGTGCGCCCGTGCTTGTCGGCGAGGTCGTCGAGCAGCGGCGTGCCGAGCACCCGGCCGCGTGCGAGGGGCGACCACGCCTCGGTGCGGATGCCGCGTGCCGCATCGAACTCGCGCACCGCCGCCTGGGGCAGCCACGGATGCAGCTCCACCTGGTTCACGACGGGCGCGACCCCGGTCTCGGCGACGAGGCGCTCGATGTGGTGGGGATGGAAGTTCGCCACGCCGATGGATCCGACGCGGCCCTCCTCCTGCAGCCGGATCAGCGCTCGCCACGTGTCGACATAGCGGTCGGTCGACGGCACCGGCCAGTGGATGAGGTAAAGGTCGAGCGAGTCGAGGCCGAGCCGGTCCATGCTCGCGTCGAAGGCGCGCAGCGTGGTGTCGAAGCCGTTGTCGTCCTTCCAGACCTTGGTGGTGACGAAGAGCTCCTCCCGCGCCACGGGCGCCCCGCGCACCGCGCGCCCCACCTCCGCCTCGTTCGCGTAGAACGCGGCCGTGTCGAGGTGCCGGTACCCGAGGTCGATCGCGGTACGGCTGAGCGCCTCCGCATCGCCGGCCGGCACCTTGTACAGTCCCAGGCCGAGCTGCGGGATCATGGCGCCGTCGTCGAGCGACAGCGTCGGGGCGGGGGCGACGGGCTGGGGCATCCGGATTCCTCTCAACTGGGTTGCAGCGGCACCGGTTCGGTGTCGGGGATCGGGCTGGCATCGCGGCCACGCAGGTCCGGATGCCACGGGCGGCCGATGACGGCGGCGACGACGCCGAGGAACGCCAACCCGGATGCGGCCCAGAACGCGCCCTGCGCCCCGGACCCGTCGATCAGGAACCCGGCGAGCGCCGAGCCGAGCGCCGCGCCGATGAGCTGGCCGGTGCCGACCCAGCCGTAGGCCTCTGCGGTGTCGCTGAACTTCACGCTCGCCGACACGATGGCGAACAGCACGGCGAGTGCGGGGGCGATGCCGATGCCCGCGATGAAGAGCGTGATCGCGAGCCACCAGAAGTCCATGGCGAACGCCGCGAGCGCGACGCCGACGAACACGATGAAGAGGCGGCGGGCCGTGGCCCACGGCCCGATGGGGACGTGCCCGAGGAAGAGCCCGCCGGCGAGCGATCCGACGGAGAAGACGGCGAGCACGATGCCGGCCTCGGCGCCGTCGTGGCCGAACGCGGCGACGACCCCCGCCTCGACCGCGGCGCACGCGCCGATGAGCAGGAAGCCGACGATGGTGGCCAGCATGACGGCCGGTCGGGCCAGCACCGCGCCGAAGCGACGCTTGGAACGGGGGATCCGCACGCGACCGAGCTCGGGCGACGAGATGAACCAGACGCCGCCGATGACCATCATGGCGGCGGCGAGCAGGATGGCCCAGACGGTGCCGACCTGCGTCGCCACGAACGTCGTCACGACCGGGYCCACGACCCAGATGATCTCCTGCGCCGAGGCGTCGAGGGAGAAC
>NZ_JBFUCL010000029.1:0-18430 GCF_056405255.1 Agromyces sp. P1_H4
GTCGCGGGTGCTGCGGGTGCGCTCCACGAGCTGCTTCGCCTCGAGCGCGTCGACGAGGGCCACGACGCGGCTCGGGGCGACGCCGAGCCGGGTGGCGAGCGCCTGCTGGCTGAGGCCCGGGTCGACGGCGATGAGGCGGAGGAGGCCGAGGTCGCTCGGTTGCAGGCCGAGCTCGGCGACGCGTTCGGCGAAGCGTGCGGCGGCGTAGGCGCCGAGTTGCGAGAGCAGGAACCCGACGCGTTCGGCCGGCGGGCGGAAGCCCGTGGGGGGTGCGTCGGCGTCCATGTCCTCGACTCTAACAGTTGCGGTGTAATCATTCTGTGCTATGAATGATTACATGAACGTAACGAATGAGCGGATGCCGCGGGAGGCGGCCGACCTCGACGGCCGGGTCGCCCTCGTCACCGGCGCCTCCGGCTCCATCGGGGCGGAGGTCGCCCGCCGCCTCGCCGCCCGAGGCGCCGCGGTCGTGGTGCACGGACGCGACGCGGAGCGGCTCGAGGCCGTGGCCTCGGTCATCCGCGCCGACGGCGGCGCGGTGGTCGTCCACGTGGGCGACGTCCGCGACGAGCACCACCTCGACGAGGTGGTCGCCGCGGCGGCCCGGGAGTTCGGTCCCGTCTCCATCGCGGTCACGCTCGCCGGCGGCGACGGCGCCCCCGTGGCATCCGACGCCCTCACCGCCGACCGCTGGCGCGAGGTCGTCGACACCGACCTCACCTCGACGTTCCTCACGATCCACGCGGTGCTGCCGGGCATGCTCGCCCTCGGCGACGGGCGCATCGTCACGGTGGCCTCGAGCGCCGGCCGTCGCGCGTCGCGCGCCAACGCCGCCTACGCCGCCGCCAAGGCCGGCGTCGTGATGCTCACGCAGCACCTCGCGCTCGAGTTCGCGCCACGCGGCATCCGCGTCAACTGCGTCGCCCCGTCGATGGTCGAGACCGACAAGCTGCGCAGCCGGATGCCGCGGCCCCAGCTCGAGGCCATCGCCGCGCACGTGCCGCTCGGCCGGATCGGCCGGCCCGTGGATGTCGCGGACGCCATCCTGCACCTCGCTTCGGACGAGTCGTCGTGGACGACCGGAATCACCCTCGACCTCACGGGAGGAATGACGCTATGACCGCCATCGACCCGCGGAGCGCCGCCACCGCGCCGCGCCGCATCCAGCCCGGCCCGCCCCTGCCGCCGCTCGCCATCGCGGTGGTCGCGCTCTTCATGGCCTCCCTCGTGCTGCCCGCGCTGCTCGCCGGCGGCGTCACCTACCCGTCGCCGTTCGGCGACGGCGACGCGATCGTGTCCTACTTCCGCGACCACCAGGCGGCCGTGCTCGTCACCGCGCTGCTGCAGTTCGGGGCCGCGGTGCCGCTCGCGATCTTCGCCGCCACCGCGTCGACTCGCGCCAGGCAGCTCGGGGTGACGGCGCCGGGCCCGATGATCGGCTTCGCCGGCGGACTCGTCGCGTCGGTGGCGATGACGATCTCCGCCTGCATGACCTGGGCGCTCTCGCGCCCCGAGGTCCTCGCGAGCCCGGACCTCGTGCGCCTCGTGCACGACCTCGCGTTCATCTTCGGCGGCCCCGGGTTCGTCGTGCCGTTCGGCCTGCTCATCGCCGGCCTCGCGGTGCCCGGCCTCCTCGCCGGCCTGCTGCCGCGCTGGTTCGCCTGGGCGGGCCTCGTGCTCGCCGGCCTCGCGATGCTCGCGACGCTCACCGTGGCGCTGCCGTGGCTCACGCCGCTGCTGCCCATCGTGCGGTTCCCGTCGCTGGCGTGGTTCGTGGCCTGCGCGTTCCTCCTTCCGCGGACCCGGGCGAGCGTCCGGCAGCGACGGAGCGGCCGATGAGCGCCGGCCCGCTCGTCACGAAGCTCGTGCGCTTCGAGCGCCCCGAGCGCTCCCTCCCGTATGCGTGGAACCTCGACGACGCCACGCGTGCGGCGATCCTCGGCACCGACGCCGAGGGCTATGCCGCGGCGCTCGCCGACCTCGAGCGGCAGCGCACCGAGGCCGTTGCCGCCCTCGCGGCCCGGCCGGTGGTGCAGCGGGCGCTCGATCGGATGCCGTTCGCCGCGGGAGAGCGACTGCTCGCGATYGGCGAGAGCACCACGGCCGACCGGCTCTCGTGGTTCGAGGTGCTCGCCGCGCTGTTCGCCGCCGAGCGCCCCGAACTCGGCGTGCGCTTCGACAACGCGGCGGTGTCGGGAGCGACCACCACCGAGACGCTCGGTCGCCTGCTCGCGCTGCGGCGGCATCCTGCCGACCGCGTGTTCTGCATGCTCGGCGCCAACGACGCCCGGCGGTTCGGTGCCGACGGGCCGCGCCTCGTGAGCGCCGAGGAGACGACGCGCAACCTGCGGGTGCTGCGGACGGATGCCGCGTTCGCCGGCGCCGCCTGGACCTGGGTGGTGCCGACCGCCGTCGACGAGGCGGCGGTGGCGGCGTTCCCCTACTTCGGCGGCGCGGGGCTGGCCTGGACGAACCGGGACGTGCGCGAGACCGCCGCGGCGATCGGGGGCCTCGCGGCATCGGGCGACCTCGTCGTCGACCCGGCGGAGGCGCCCGACGGCATCGCCCTCGGCGACGACGGCGTGCACCCCGACCCGGCCGGCCAGCTCGCGCTCGCCGAGCTCGTGCTGCTGCGGCTCGCAGGGGCCGACCTGCCGTCGTAGCCGCCGGCCCCGGCCACCCGGTGCAGCGCCCGGGCACGCGCGCTGCCCTCACAGCAGCGCCCCCAGCCCGATACGGGACAATGTCACGCGTGATCCTCTCCGAGCAGCATCCCCTGTCCGCCGGCCTCACTGGCGACTCGCGCCTGGTGCGCGCCTACCGAGGGGAGCGCAGCGACACGACGCCGGTGTGGTTCATGCGCCAGGCGGGGCGCTCGCTCCCCGAGTACCGCGACCTGCGCGTGGGCACCCGCATGCTCGACGCCTGCCTCGACCCCGCCATGGCGAGCGAGATCACCCTGCAGCCCGTGCGCCGCCACCGGGTCGACGCGGGCATCTTCTTCAGCGACATCGTGGTGCCGTTGAAGCTCGTCGGCGTCGACGTCGAGATCCAGCCGGGCCGGGGTCCCGTCTTCGGCCGCGGGTATGCGGATGCCGCGGGCGTGGCCGAGCTGACGGCGGTCGACCCCGCGGGCCTCGACGCGGCATCCGGCCCCATCACCGAGGCCGTGCAGCGCACGATCGCCGAGCTGAACGTGACCGACAACGGCTCGGGCACTGCGACCCCGCTCATCGGCTTCGCCGGCGCGCCGTTCACGCTGGCCGCCTACCTGGCCGAGGGCGGTCCCTCGAAGGACCACCTCGCCGCCCGCACCCTCATGCACGCCGACCCGGGCGCCTGGCGGGGGCTCATGGAGTGGACGGCCGAGCTCACCGGCCGGTTCCTGCGCACGCAGGTGCTGGCCGGGGCATCCGCCGCGCAGCTGTTCGACTCGTGGGCCGGCGCCCTCTCGCTCACCGACTACGAGACGCACGTGGCGCCCGCGTCGGCGACGGCGCTCGCCCACGTGCACGACCTCTCCTACGAGGTGACGGATGCCGCGGGGAAGACCTCGACCCGCGCCGTGCCCRTCGTRCACTTCGGCGTGGGCACGGGGGAGCTGCTCGGCGCTATGCACAGCATCGGGGTCGACACCGTCGGCGTGGACTACCGCGTGCCGCTCGACGTGGCGTCGGAACGCATCGGCGCCGACGTGCCGCTGCAGGGCAACCTCGATCCGGCCCTGCTCGCCGCGCCGTGGCCGGTGCTCGAGGCCGCCGTGCGCGACGTGCTCGCCCGGGGCACCGTCGCGCCCGCGCACGTCTTCAACCTCGGCCACGGCGTGCCCCCCGAGACCGACCCCACCGTGCTCACGCGCGTGGTCGAGCTCGTGCACGAGGCGGGCGCATGACCGACAGCACGTCCGAAGCTGATGCGCCGGTCGCCCAGCGGCGCACGGCCGACGTCGTCGTCGTGGGTGCGGGCGTGGGCGGCCTCGTCGCCGCGCTGGAGTGCGCCAAGGTCGGCCTGCGGGTCACGGTCCTCGAGCGGCGCGCGACGATCGGCGGCTGCGTCGGCCGCATCGAGCTCGACGGGCTGTCGCTCGACAGCGGAGCCGAGTCGTTCGCGACGCGCGGCGGAACGGTCGCCGAGCTCGTGGCGCAGCTGGGCCTCGCCGACGACGTCGTGACGCCGAACCCCGCCGGCGCCTGGCTCGTGATGCCCGGCGCAACGGGCGGCGTCGACGCCGCGCCGATGCCCCGCACCGGCGTGCTCGGGATTCCCGCGAACCCGCTCGGCGACGACGTGCGCCGCATCATCGGCTGGCGTGGGGCGATCCGCGCCTACCGCGACCGGGTCACCCCGATCCTGAAGATCGGACGCGCGCACAGCCTCGGCAAGCTCGTGCGACAGCGCATGGGCGACGCCGTGGCCGACCGGCTCGTCACGCCGATCTCCGCGGGCGTCTACTCGGCCAACCCCGACGACCTCGACCTCGACGTCGTGGCGCCGGGTTTGAACGAGGCGATGACGCGCGCCGGCTCGCTGTCGGGGGGCGTCGGGCAGCTCCTCGAGGCGCGCAAGGCCGGCACCGCCGTGCTCGGGCTCCGCGGCGGCATGCACCGGCTGGTCGACGCGCTCGCGGCGCAGCTCGACCGGTTCGGCGTCGAGGTGGTCACGGGCGCCGAGGTCACGGGCCTCGAGCGCCGTGTCGTCGACGGTGCAGCGGATGCCACGGCGGCGCCGGGCTGGCGCGWGCAGGCGCTGGTGGCGTCCGCCGCAGGCACCGCATCCCCGGTCGCCGAGGGCGGCACCTCCGACGACGCGGCGCCCGCCGCGCTGCAGGTCGACGCCCCCTACGTCATCCTCGCCTCGCCGGCCGACGCCTCGCGCCGCCTGCTCGAGGCCGCGTCGCTCGGCTGGGCGGATGCCTCGGACTGGCCGGCCGCGGCATCCGTCGAGCTCGTGACGCTCGTGCTCGATGCCGCCGCGCTCGCCGCAGCGCCCCGCGGCACCGGCGTGCTCGTCGCGGTCGGCACGCCCGGCGTCACCGCGAAGGCCCTCACGCACTCGACGGCGAAGTGGCCATGGCTGGCCGAGGCGGCGGGCGCACGGCAGGTCGCGCGGCTCTCGTACGGCCGCGCGGGCGAGCCGAACCCGCTCGACGGGCGCACCGACGCCGAGGTCGAGGCACTCGCCCTCGCCGATGCGAGCGCGTTGCTGGGCGTACCCCTCGATGCGTCAATGCTGCGCGCGTCGGGTCGCAGCGCCTGGCGCGACGCGCTGTCGCAGGCGACCATCGGCCAACGCGACCGGATCCGTGCGCTCGAGGAGGTGCTCGCGGCCGAGCCCGGCATCGAGGCGACCGGCTCGTGGGTCGCGGGCACCGGGCTGGCATCCGTCATCCCGCACGCGCAGGAGGCCGCACGACGCATCCGTCACCTGGCGATCACGCCGGGCGAGGTTGCATAGCCGGAGCGGAATACTTTTGCCGCAACCCCCTTGCGCCCCATTGCACGGGGTCTACGCTGGAAACGTCGTGGTGGCGATCCACAAGGAGATGGGGTGCACATGAAGGGCAAGATCCTCTTCGTCGTCGGAGTCGGCGTCGGATACGTGCTCGGCTCGCGTGCCGGCCGTGAGCGCTACGAGCAGATCCGCGCGGCGGCCGAGAAGGTGTGGAACCAGCCGTCGGTGCAGCAGGGCGTGGGCACGGTGAAGGACTTCGCGTCCGCCCGGGTCGGCGACCTGGGCGACACCGTGCTCGACGGGGTGAAGAACCTCATCGGCAGTGCCACCAAGGGCTCGGGCGCGACGAAGTCCGACGTGAACCGTGCCGCGCGCGACGCGAAGGCGAACATCTCCAAGGCCGCCGATGCCGCGAAGTCGGCGGTCGACAACGCCGCCGGCAAGCTCGACGACGCGGTCGACGATGCCGCCGACGTGGCGTCGCAATCGGCGTCGAAGCCAGCCGCGCGCACCAAGCCCGTCTCGGGCTCGGCGTCCGCATCCTGACCGCGGAGGCGAACATGGTCGCACCGTCGAACGACGAACGCTCGCTGTTCACGCTGGTCGGAGAGCTTCCCGACCGCGTCTCCGACCTCATCAAGGCCGAGATCGACCAGATCAAGGCCGAGATCAGCTACAAGATCAAGCACTTCGGCATCGGCTCGGGGCTCGTCGCGGGCGCCGCGGTGGTGGCCGTGTTCCTGCTCTTCACGCTCATCACCGCCGCCATCTTCGCGCTGGCGCTGGTGATGCCGGCGTGGGCGGCGGCGCTGACCGTCTCGGGCATCCTGATCGTCATCATCGCGATCCTCGTCTGGATCGCGATGATCAACTTCAAGCGCGGCAGCGAGCCGCTCGAATCGATCGAGAGCCTCCGCAAGGACCTCGACGTGGTGAAGGGAACGGGCGAGTATGACCGCGACTGACGCCGGACGGCAGCTCAGCAAGCGCGACGCCAAGACGCATCAGCGCAACCTGACCAGGCTCGAGGCCAAGGCGAACTCCGAACGGGCACGCCGCCAGTTCGCGGGCACCCTCGACGCCCTCGAAGACAAGCTCAACGTCCCGAAGCAGGTGCAGCGCAAGACGGCCGAGGCCAGGGTGCGCTGGCGCCGCTTCGCGAACGAGCAGCCGGGGGCCGCCGTCGCCGCAGCAGCCGGGGTCGCGGTGGGCGTCGGGCTCGTCGTGTGGCTCGTGGTGCGCGCCGCCGTCGACGGCAAGTAGCCGCACCGGCGGGAGGCCGCGATGACTCCGCTCGACTCCGGGGGGCCGTCGCCGACCGCCGTCGACCGCGTCGCCGATGCCGTGCGCGCCGAGATCCTCACCGGCGCGCTCCCCGCCGACGCGCCGCTGCGCGAGGAGGCGGCATCCGAACGGTACGGGGTCTCCCGACACACGGTGCGCGCCGCGTTCCAGCGGCTCGTCGCCGAGCGGCTCGCGGTCGCCGTGCCCTACCGCGGGGTCCGCGTCACGAGCTTCGACCGAGCGACGATCATCGCCCTGCAGCAGCTGCGCGCGGCGCTCGAGGTCGAGGCTGTGCGCATCGCGGGGGAGCGGTTCGGCGAGGCGTGGCCGGATGCCGCGATCGCACCCGCGCGCGAGGCGCTCGAGCAGCTCGCGGCATCCGTCGACTGGCTCGAGGCCGAGCGGGTGCACGCCGAGTTCCATCACGCGCTCGTGGCGGCATCCGGCAGCAGCCGCATCGTCGAGGCGCACGCCGCCCTGGGCGGCGAGCTGCTGCTGTTCCTGCTGCACGTGCGGCCGCACTACACGCTCGAGTCGCTCGTCGCCGAGCACGGGGCACTGCTGGACGACGTGCAGTCGCGCGGGCCCGACGCGATCCGCGAGCACCTCGCGCACTCGACCCGCCTGCTCGTGGGGGAGTGAGCGGGCGCGTGGGCGTCCACGGGCCACGCAACGAAGGGAGTCGACGATGACGACGGATGACCAGCACGACGCCGGGACCGCCTTCGCGGAGCATGTGGTCGACACGACCATCGCCACGTTCGAGCTGCTGAGCATCTACGTGGGCGACCGGCTCGGCTGGTATCACGCGCTCGCCGATGCGGGTCCGCTCGATGCGCCGACGCTCGCCGAGCGCACCGGCACCCACGAACGCTACGCCCGGGAGTGGCTCGAACAGCAGGCGGTGTACGGCATCCTCGCCGTCGAAGACGTGGACGCTGCGGCATCCGCTCGCCGTTTCACGTTGCCGGCCGGACACGCCGAGGCGCTCACGAATCCCGACTCCCTCGACTACGTCGCGCCGCTCGGGCGGTTCGCGGCGGCGATCGGCGCGCAGCTCGCACCACTGCTCGAGGCGTACCGCGCCGGAGGCGGCGTGGCGTGGGCCGACCTGGGCGAGGACGCGCGCGATGCCCAGGGCGACCTCAATCGCCCGTGGTTCCTGCAGCGGCTCGGTGACGCGCTCGCGGGCGTGGCGCCGCTGCACGAGGTGCTCTCCCGGCCCGGCGCGCGCGTCGCCGACGTCGGCAGCGGACACGGCTGGTCGTCGATCGCCCTCGCCCGGGCCTACCCGAGCGCTCGCATCGAGGGCTTCGACGTCGATGCGGCATCGGTCGTCGCAGCGCGGCGCCACGCCGAGGAAGCCGGCGTCGCGGAGCGCGTGCGCTTCCACCACGTCGCCGCGGAGGGGCTCGCCCAGGACGCCGCGTTCGATGCCGCGTTCGTCTTCGAGGCGCTGCACGACATGCCGTTCCCCGTCGACGTGCTGGCCGCGATCCGGCGGGCGGTGAAGCCCGACGGGGAGGTCGTGATCATGGATGAGGCGGTCGCACCCGCGTTCGCGCCCGATGGTGACGGCGCGGAGCGGATGATGTACGGCTACAGCATCTTCGTGTGCCTGCCCGACAGCCTCTCCGCACCGGGCTCGGTCGGCACGGGAACCGTGATGCGGCAGGCGACGCTCGAGCAGTACGCGCGGAAGGCCGGCTTCTCGGGCATCGAGGAGCTGCCCATCGACGGCTTCGCCTCGTTCCGCTTCACGCGCCTCGTCCGCTGACGACGTCAGCGGGCCCGGCGGTCGCGACCGCCATGACGCTTTTGGCCGATGACGCGGAAAGGGGGAGACTGGAGGCATGTCTTCCCCCGCTGCCGAAGCGGCAGCCGACGCGCTCCACACTGAATCCGACGCCGAGCAGTCTCCCGAGGGCTACACGGTGTTCGCCGTGTTCCGAAAGGACCCGGCGCGACCCGACGACCTCGACGGGCACGACGTGCCCCGTTTCGTGCGCGAACTCGACGACATGATCGGCCTCGTCGAGGACGAATCCGTCACCGTGCGTGGGATATACGACGTGTCGGGCCTGCGCGCCGACGCCGACGTGATGCTCTGGCTGCACGGCCCGACCGCCGAGGGGCTGCAGTGGGCGCTCCGCGAGCTGCGGCGCGCGCGACTGTTCCGCGCACTGCTTCCGACGTGGAACGCGATGGGCGTGCATCGCGACGCCGAGTTCAACAAGTCGCACGTGCCCGGGTTCCTGCGCGGCATCGAGCCCAAGGCCTGGCTCACCGTCTACCCCTTCGTGCGCAGCTACGACTGGTACCTGCTCGCACCCGAGGAGCGCGGGCGCATGCTCGCCGAGCACGGCCGCAAGGGCGCCGCGTTCCGCGGGGTCATCGCCAACACCGTCTCGTCGTTCGCGCTCGGCGACTACGAGTGGCTGCTGCCCCTCGAGTCCGACGAGCTCACCGACCTCGTCGACCTCATGCGCGACCTGCGCGCCACCGACGCCCGACGCCACGTGCGCGAAGAGGTCCCCTTCTACACGGGCCGCCGCATCTCGACCGCCGAGCTCGTCGAGGTGGTGCAGTAGTGGCCGCCCTGAACCTCGGCTCGTCGGGCGCGACGGATGCTCCGGGCGCTCCGGGCGCGACCGGTGCTCCTGGTGCGACGGATGCCCCGGCCACCGCGCATCGCGGACACAAGCCCGCGCCCGCGGCATCCGCCCCCTGCGCCGCCGGCGCCATCGTCCCTGGCGCGACGCCCGCGGCCCAGCAGGGCCCGGCGCACGTCGAGGAGCCGGTCGCGTACGACGCGATCCTGCTCGCCGGGTTCGGCGGCCCGGAGGGCCAGGACGACGTGATCCCCTTCCTCCGCAACGTGACGAGCGGCCGCGGCATCCCCGACGAGCGCCTCGAGGAGGTCGCCCACCACTACCGCCACTTCGGCGGGATCAGCCCGATCAACGAGCAGAACCGCCGACTGAAGGCCGCCCTCGAGGCCGAGCTCGCGAGCCGTGGCATCGACCTGCCCGTGCTCTGGGGCAACCGCAACTGGGACCCCTACCTCAACGACGCGCTCGACGAGGCGAAGGCCGCCGGCCACACGAAGCTGCTCGCGATCGCGACGAGCGCCTACAGCTCCTACTCGAGCTGCCGGCAGTACCGCGAGGACTTCGCCGACGCGCTCGCCGACACGGGCCTCGGCGAGGGCGACCACGCCATCCAGATCGACAAGGTGCGCCAGTTCTTCGACCACCCGGGCTTCGTGCAGCCGTTCATCGAGGGCGTGCGCGACGGGATCGGGCAGCTCGAGGCATCCGTGCCCGGGCTCGACCGCACCACTCAAATCGAGGTGCTGTTCGCGACCCACTCCATCCCCTCGACGGATGCCGCGAAGTCGGGCCCGGCCGAGCGCGGGTTCGGTGAGGGTGGCGCGTACGCCGCCCAGCACCGCGCGGTCGCCGAGGTCGTCATGCGGGAGGCGGGCGCGGCCGACGTGCCGTGGCAGCTGGTGTACCAGTCGCGCTCGGGGCCGCCCTCGATGCCGTGGCTCGAGCCCGATGTCAACGACGCGATCGGGGAACTGCCCGCTGCCGGCCGCAAGGCCGTCGTCATCGTGCCGCTCGGCTTCGTCAGCGACCACATGGAAGTGATGTGGGACCTCGACAACGAAGCGCTCGAGACCGCCGAGGAGCACGGCCTCGCCGCCGTGCGGGTGCCGACGCCGGGCACCCATCCCGCGTACGTCGCCGGCCTGGTCGACCTCGTGCTCGAGCGCGTGAACGGCACGCCCGCATCCGAGCGGCCCGCCGTGACGTCGCTGGGCCCGTGGTACGACGTGTGCCGCCCCGGATGCTGCGAGAACGTGCGCCTCGGGTTCCGCCCGGCACTGGCGGGGATCGCGCCATGAGCGGGTCCACGGCCTCCACTGCCCGTTCCGGCGCCGGCGCGGCCGGCTCAGGCGGCGTCATCCGCGTCGGCACCCGCGCGAGCGCGCTCGCCATGGCGCAGACCACGCAGATCGCCGAGCGCCTCGCCAAGGCCGCGAAGGCCGAGATCGAGCTCGTGCCCGTGACGACCGAGGGCGACACGTCGCGCGCCTCGCTCGCGTCCCTGGGCGGCACCGGCGTCTTCGCCGCCGCCCTGCGTGAGGCCCTCCTGCGCGGCGAGTGCGACCTCGTCGTGCACTCGCTGAAGGACCTGCCGACCTCCGAGCACGAGGGGCTGCGCCTGGGCGCCGTGCCCAAGCGCGCCGACGCCCGCGACGCGCTCTGCGCCCGCGACGGCCTCACGCTCGCGACCCTCCCCGAGGGCGCGCGCGTCGGCACCGGCTCGCCTCGCCGCATCGCCCAGCTGCGCGCCGCCCGCCCCGACGTCATCGCCGTCGACCTCCGCGGCAACGTCGACACGCGGCTCGGCAAGGTCGCCTCGGGCGAGCTCGACGCGGTGCTGCTGGCCGCCGCCGGCCTCGGCCGCCTCGGGCGGGCGGATGCCGCGACCGACCTGCTTCCGCTCGACGAGTGGCCCACGGCCGCCGGGCAGGGCGCGCTCGCGATCGAGGTGCGTCGCGAGCGCGGCGACCGTGCGCTGGAGCGCGCGCTCGAGGCCGTCGACCACGGCGTCACCCGCTCCACGGTGCTCGCCGAGCGGCTCGTGCTCGCCGGACTCGAGGCGGGCTGCGCAGCACCGGTCGGCGTCACGGCCTTCATCGACGACGAACTTCTGTTCCTCACGGCGAGCGTGTACAGTGCCGACGGGACGCAGCGGTTGACGAGCTCGCACGCCGCGACCCCCGAGAGCCGCTCGGCTGCCGACCTGGCGGATGCGGCTCGTGACGTCGCCGACCGCGTCGTCACGGAACTCCTCGGCAACGGTGCCGCCGATCTTGCACCTCGTGAGGAGTCGCAGTGAGCGAATTCGAATCGTTGACCGGTGCGATCGGCCTGCCCTTCCACGGCAAGCCGCTCGCCGGATGGCGCGTGCTCGTGCCCCGCGGCGGACCCTGGGGCGACGGCGTGGCCGCCGCGCTGCGTGCCCGTGGCGCGTCGCCCATCGTCGCGCCGATGATCAACTTCGCGCCCACCGACGACCAGCCGGCCCTCGAGGCAGCACTTGCCAAGCTGGCGTCGGGCGGATTCGACTGGCTCACGGTCACGAGCGCGACCACGGTCGACGTGCTCTCGTCGTACAACGCGGTGATCCCCGAGACGACGAAGGTCGCAGCGGTCGGCGAGACCACCGCTGCCGCCCTCGTCGCCGCCGGGTACCACGCCGACATCGTCCCGTCGGAGGACAACTCCGCGCGCGGCCTGCTCGAGGAGTGGGAGGCCGCGACCGAGGGGCAGAAGGGCCTGCGCGTCCTCGCCCTGCGTTCCGCGATCGCCAAGCAGGTGTTGTCGATCGGCCTCGCCCGCGCGGGCCACCACGTCGAGGCCGTCGTCGCCTACCGCACGGTGGGCGTGCCGGTCGCGCCCAAGGTCGCCGACGACGTTCGATCGGGTCGGGTCAACGCCGTGCTCGTGACCTCGGGCAGCGTCGCCGAACAGGTGCAGGAGCAGCTCGGCCCCATCCCCGAGACCACGCTCGTCGCCGCCATCGGCCCGCAGACCAAGACGGATGCCGCGCAGATCGGCCTCCGCGTCGACGTCGTCGCACGCGAGCGCACGGCCGAGTCGCTCATCGACGCGGTCGTCGAGGCGGCCACCGCCCACGCCTGACGCCTGACCCGGCGGGCGCATCCGACGGGACCGCGGCAGACGCGCGCGCCCGCGCGGCGGCATCCGCAATTCAGGTGATCGGCGGCTGCTCAGGCCGGAATCGCCGGCGCGCGCCTGAAACCCGCCCGATCGCCTGAATCGTGCGCCCCCGCGCAGTGGGGAGGTGAGCGGCGCCTGACGCCTGACCCGGCGGGCGCCCAGCCGGCGCGACGTAGGCTGGACGGGTGAGTTCCACGCCCGTTCCCCGCGTCCGCCCACGTCGTCTGCGAGAGGCCCCGGCCATGCGCCGCCTCGTCTCCGAGACGCGCCTGCACCCCGCCGACCTCGTGCTGCCGCTGTTCGTGCGCGAGGGCATCACCGCCCCGCTGCCGATCGCGTCGATGCCGGGCGTCGTGCAGCACTCGCTCGAGTCCCTGCCGCAGGCGGTGTCGGATGCCGCGGCCGCGGGCCTCGGCGGCGTGATGCTGTTCGGCGTGCCCGAGGTGCGCGACGCGCGCGGGTCGGGGGCCACCGACCCCGACGGGATCCTGAACGTGGCCACGCGCGTCGCCGTCGAGGCATCCGCCGGCCGTCTCGTGGTGCAGACCGACCTCTGCCTCGACGAGTTCACCGACCACGGGCACTGCGGCGTGCTCGACGACCGCGGACGCGTCGACAACGACGCGACGCTCGAGCGCTACACCGCGATGGCGCTCGAGCAGGCCCGCGCCGGCTCGCAGCTGCTGGGCCTGAGCGGCATGATGGACGGCCAGGTCGCCGCCGTGCGCGAGGCGCTCGACGAGGCCGGGCACGCCGATGCGGCCATCCTCGCCTACTCGGCGAAGTACGCGAGCGCGTTCTACGGGCCGTTCCGCGACGCAGTCGAGTCGACCCTCGAGGGCGACCGCCGCTCGTACCAGCTCGACCCGGGCAACCGGCGCGAGGGCCTCCGTGAGGCGATGATCGACATCGACGAGGGCGCCGACATCGTCATGGTCAAGCCCGCCGGCAGTTACCTCGACGTGCTCGCCGACGTCGCCGCGGCATCCGAGGTGCCCGTGTGGGCCTACCAGGTGTCGGGCGAGTACGCGATGATCGAGGCCGCCGCCGCGCACGGCTGGATCGACCGCAAGCGCGCCGTGATCGAGTCGGTGCGCGCCATCCACCGTGCCGGCGCCGACGCCGTGCTCACCTACTGGGCCGTCGAGCTCGCCGACTGGATCCGCGACGGAGACCTCGCATGAACACCGCTGCCGACACGACCGCTGCCGACACCACCAACGCCGAGCTCTTCGCCCGGGCGCAGGCCGCCATCCCCGGCGGCGTGAACTCGCCGGTGCGCGCGTTCCGCTCGGTGGGCGGCACGCCGCGCTTCCTCGTGAGCGCCCGCGGCGCGTACGTCACCGACGTCGAGGGTCGTGAGTACGTCGACCTCGTCGCCGGGTGGGGTCCCGCGATCCTCGGGCACGCCGATCCGCGGGTGATCGAGGCGGTGACGGATGCCGCGAGCCGCGGTCTCTCGTTCGGCTCGTCGACGCCCGCCGAGACCGAGCTGGCCGAGCTCGTCGAGGCCCGCGTCGCGCCGGTCRAGCAGCTGCGCCTCGTGTCGACCGGCACCGAGGCGACGATGAGCGCGATCCGCCTCGCGCGCGGGTTCACCGGACGCGACGTGCTCGTGAAGTTCTCGGGCCACTACCACGGCCACTCCGACGGCCTGCTCGCCGAGGCGGGCTCGGGCCTCGCGACCTTCGCGCTGCCCGGCTCGGCCGGCGTGCCCGCCGACATCGCCGCGCTCACCCTCGTGCTGCCCTACAACGACCTCGACGCGGTTCGCGCGGCGTTCGCCGAGCACGGCGATCGCATCGCCGCGGTCATCGTCGAGGCGGCCGCCGCGAACATGGGCGTCGTCCCTCCGCTGCCCGGCTTCAACCGCGCGCTCGTGGACCTCGCGCACGCCAACGGCTCGCTGGTCATCAGCGACGAGGTGCTCACCGGCTTCCGGGTGTCGGAGGCCGGCTGGTGGGGCGTCGAGCGAGGCGGCGAGGGCGAGTACACGCCCGACCTCCTCACGTTCGGCAAGGTCATCGGCGGCGGCATGCCCGTCGCCGCGCTCGGCGGTCGCGCCGACGTGATGCAGTACCTCGCGCCCGTCGGGCCGGTGTACCAGGCTGGCACCCTCTCGGGAAACCCCGTCGCGGTCGCCGCCGGCGTCGCCACGCTCCGGGCCGCGGATGCCGCGGTGTACTCGCGTCTCGACGCCGCCGCCGAGACGATCAGCGCAGCCGTGTCCGACGCGCTGGGCGCCGAGGGCGTGGCGCACGGGGTCCAGCGGGCCGGCAACCTGTTCAGCTTCGTGTTCGGCGAGGACGTGGCATCCGGCGTGCACGACTATGCCGGCGTGAAGCGGCAGGAGACGTGGCGGTACCCGGCGTTCTTCCACGCGATGCTCGATGCGGGCGTCTCGCTGCCGCCCTCCGTGTTCGAGGCGTGGTTCGTGACGGCCGCCCACGACGACGAGGCCATCGGGCGGATCGTCGACGCGCTGCCCGCGGCCGCCCGCGCCGCGGCATCCGCTCGCCCGGCCTGAGGCCGCTGCTCGCTGCTGGAGCCCACCGGCGGCGGGACGGATGGCGCGACACGCCTGACGCGGCGAAACCGTTATTCCATTGTGGGGTCGCGACGCGACGGCTGTCGCCGGCCTCGGGCAGGATGGAACCATGGCCAACCTTCGCGTGCATCCCGATCGGATCGAGGTTCACCTCACCCCGGCCGAGAAGGCGCTCGCGCTGCGTGCCGACGACATCGTGGTGCAGCGCGACGACATCCGCTCGGCGACCGTCACCGACGACCCGTGGGTGTGGATCCGTGGCATCCGCAAGCGGGGCAGCGAGGTGCCGCTCGTCGTGGCGGTCGGCGTGTGGAAGTACCACGGCGGCACCGACTTCGTCATCGTGAAGGGCAAGCGACAGGCCGTGGTGCTCGAGCTGGCCGACGGCGAGTTCACCCGCCTCATCCTGAGCACCAACCACTCGGCCACGCTCATCGACCGGCTGAAGCTCAACGAGCCGCCGTCGGTGGCCGACGGGCAGCCCGCCGAGTAGGGCGCTTCGACGCCGAGGCGCGTCGACGGCGAATCGGTGCGCGAGGCCTCCGATGCGCGGCGGTTCTGCGTTGCCGTTCGACCGTTTCCGGGTCAATGCCCCGAACGGGGGGAAGACTGCGCTCACCGCGAGGCGTAGAACTGTCTTCACCCGAGAAACATGAGGCGATCTCGAAACTGAGATCGTCGCGCGTTTTCACCCAGACCTCCCCTGGTCTGCGAACAAGCCCGATAGCACGCCGATGCGCATCCCCTTGCGTCCCGGCGTGGCGTATTACGACTCTCGTCCCCAAGGGTCTTCCCGTGTCCCACCCTGCCTGGCTCTCGACGTCGTCGGCCCTTCCGTGGCCACCGTCATCGGATCGCCCGTCTCCGCCCCTCAGGGCGGCGGGCAGGTCGCGGCGTGCGCCATCCCACGGACACGCGACAGGCTCATCCATCCGGCCATCAGGCCGCCCAGACGTCGGGGCGGGGGAGCGGATATCAGCCCAGTTGTCCGCCTCCCCCGTCACGACACCACCCGGCGCGCGTGCGGGGCACGGCAGCGCAGTCGCACCGAGCAGGTGGGTCGCACCGCGACCAAGGAGTCGGCGTGAGGGTGCGGTTCCCCGCTCCGACTGACGCGCGCCCCGCCGTCACCGTGGTGATCCCGTGCTACCGGCAGGGGCAGTACCTGGATGCCGCCGTCGGCGCAGTGCTCGCGCAGGACGACGTCGACCCACGCGTCGTCATCGTCGACGACGCCTCGCCGGACGGTTCGCTTGCCGCGGGTCGACGGCTGGCCGTCGACGAGCGCGTGCAGGTCATCGCGCACGACGGGCGCGCCGGCCGCATCGCGTCGTGCAACGACGGCCTCGCGGCCGTGACGACGGAGTTCGTCGCCGTCGTGTCCGCCGACGACCTCGTCGCCCCCGGAGCCCTCGGACGAGCGGCACGGCTCATGCTCGCTGAGCCCACCGTCGGGATGGTGTACGGCAGGCCGCTCGAACTCGACGACGGATCGGATGCCGCCGGTGTCGGCGCCGGCACTCGTCGGGTCACCTGGACCGTGTGGCACGGCCACGAATGGATCCGGCTCGCCTGCTGGCGCGGTCGGAGCTTCATCCTCTTGCCCGAGGTCGTCGCGCGCATGGAGGCGGTGCGCCAGGTCGGGCCCTACGACGCACGCCTGCCCCACTCCGACGAGCTCGAGTTCCCGCTCCGCATGGCGGCCCGCTGGGACGTCGCGCGGGTGAACGGACCGCCGCAGGCGATGCACCGTGTGCACGCCGACGACACGAAGGACAGCGCATTCGACGGGATGGCGGAGCAGCTTCGCGAGCGGGCGGCGGCGTTCCGCACGATCGGGGCGCCCGGCACGCGCGAGGCGGTCCCGGGGTACGACCTCCTGCTCAGCCGGGCCGAACGGGCGGTCGCGCGGGAGGCATTGCTGCTGGCGCAACGCGAGCTCGACGGCGGCGGTGACGCGGACGTCGCATCCGACCTCTATCGCGTGGCCGGCGAGGTGCGCCGCTCGTCGCTGCGGCGACGTCGGGGCCGGGCCGTCGTGCGCGGCCTCCGTCGTGCGTACGCAGGAGGTTCGCCGCGACTGGCGCAGCGGTGCATCGAGGCCTGCCGCCGCCAGCTGGACCGGCTTCGATGGTCGTTCTGGAGACACGTGGGGATCTCGTGACCGACGAGCAGGAGGTGGTCGGATGACCGTGCCGTTCACGGATCTCGCCGCGCAGCAGCACGAGGTGGACGACGAGGTGCTGCCCAGGCTGCGTGCCGCCTTGGCGTCGGGAATGTTCGTCGGGGGACCCGAGGTCGATGCGTTCGAGCGCGAGTACGCGGCCTACACCGGCGCCCGGCACTGCGTCGGCATGGGCAGCGGTACGGACGCCCTCGAGGCGGCCCTTCGCGCCGTCGGCGTCGGCCAGGGCGTCGAGGTCATCCTCCCCGCCAATACGTTCATCGCCACGGCTGAGGCCGTCATCCGCGCCGGCGGCATCCCGGTCCTCGTCGACGTCGACGCGACCTCGCTGCTCATCGATCCCGACGCGGTCGAGGCGGCGTCGAGCACGGCGACGCGGGTCATCGTCGCCGTGCACCTCCACGGCCAGGCCGCGCCGGTCGAGAACCTGGTGCCCATCGCGCGCCGCATCGGCGCGGTGCTGGTGGAGGACGCCGCCCAGTCGCACGGCGCGAGGCGGCACGGCGAGGTGTCGGGCAGCCTCGGGCGCATCGCGGCGACCAGCTTCGCCCCCGGCACCAACCTCGGCGCCGCGGGCGACGGCGGCGCGGTCACGACCGACGACCCCTCGCTCGCGCGGGCAGTGCGCATGATCGGCTCGCACGGCAGCGAGGACGGCGACGAGCATGAACTGCTGGGCTTCACCTCCCGGCTCGACGCGGTGCAGGCCATCGTGCTCTCGGCGAAGCTCAAGCGCCTGGAGGACTGGAACGCCCGGCGACGCGCCGTGGCGTCGGTCTATTCGGCGCTCCTCCACGACATCGACGAGGTGGTCCTCCCGCAGGTCGCGAAGGGCAACGAGCACGTCTGGCACCACTACGTGGTCAGGGTCGCGAACCGGGAGCACGTGGCCGCGCAGCTCGCCGCCGCCGGCGTCGCCACCGGCATCCACTATCCGGTCCCGCTGCACCGTTCTCGTGCCCTGGGCGACCAGCGGATCCGCCGGACCGACTGCCCGGTGGCGGATGCCGCGGCGGACGAGCTCCTCAGCCTGCCGATCTTCCCGCACATGACGGCCAGGCAGGTCGTGCGGGTGACCCGTGCGATGCGCGAGGCGTTCGGCCTCAGGCCCGAGGGCGACCCGTTCGTGCGTGAGCGCGAGATCGACGTGACGGGGGCGTGGCCCGCCGCGTGACCCCGGTCGCCTGAGCTGGCGCTTGGTGACAC